>JBIKRJ010000229.1:0-3648 GCA_044349205.1 Cytophagales bacterium
AAATCGGGCTTGTCGATAGAAATTTGCCTATCGAAACGGCCAGGGCGCATAAGAGCCGAATCCAATACATCGGGCCTATTGGTAGCCGCAAGGATGATGACGCCTGAATCGGTACCAAAGCCGTCCATTTCAACCAAAAGCGAGTTCAAGGTGTTTTCTCTTTCGTCGTTGGCACCTGGCATGGCTCCTTTGCCACGCATACGGCCTACAGCATCTATTTCATCTATGAAAATAATACAAGGTGCTTTTTCTTTAGCCTGACGGAACAAGTCGCGCACACGCGCCGCACCTACACCCACAAACATTTCTACGAAATCGGAGCCCGACAACGAAAAGAAAGGTACGCCTGCCTCGCCTGCTACGGCTTTAGCCAAAAGTGTTTTACCTGTTCCGGGGCCACCTACCAAAAGCGCTCCTTTCGGGATTTTGCCGCCCAAGTTGGTAAACTTGCCAGGGTTTTTGAGAAATTCTACAATTTCCTTAAGCTCTTCTTTTGCTTCGTCAAGTCCAGCCACATCTTGAAAAGTGATTTTCACCTTGTTGTCGCTATCAAAAAGAGCCGCGCGCGATTTGCCTATGTTGAACAATTGTCCGCCCGGCCCTGCACCGCTTGCCATTCTGCGCATAAAATAGAAAAAGCCGAAAATGAGCAATAGAAACATGCCCCATGAAAAAAACCAATTGTTAAAATCCACCCTATTTTCAATGGTGTAAGGAACCCGCTGGTCTTCAGGTAGTTTGCGGTTCATGGCCTCGATGTCTTTCTTAAAATCTTCGCCAGAAAATATTTCCAATCGATAATGAGGACCTTGGTCAGCGGGAAGTGGTCCTCGTTGCCCCAATTCTTCTTTGTACTTGCGGTTTTCCAAGGCTTGTTTGGTGAGAAAAATTTCAACCATCTTGTCGTTAACAATGATGACTTTTTCTACATCGTGCCCCAAGACCATAGTTTCAAACTTGATGGAATTGGTTTCGACGGCCGACACATTTTTATTTAAATAACTAATAATGAGCACCATCGCAATCAAACCACCTATCAACCACATTTGATAATTGCCGTTTGGTGGTAGGCTGGGCGGAGATAGTTTGTTTTTTTTGGGTGGTGTAGGCGTGGCAGGATTTGGTGCCTTGCCGTTTTTATTGTTGGACATAGGTGCTGTTCTTTTTTAGGTTGTAACGTATTTTATTGGCGCATCGCCCCACAATTTTTCGAGCGAAAAATGTTGCCTTTTGTCGGTTTGAAAGATATGAACCACCACATCGATATAATCCAACAAAACCCACTCTTTGTTTTCCATTCCTTCTCTTTTGTATGGGTCTTGTTGCATGCTTTTGTACACCATTTCCTCTACGCTGTCGGCGATGGCTCCAATGTGTGGTTCCGATGTTCCGTTGCAGATAACAAAAAAATCGGCAACTGCGTGCCTTAATTCTCTTAAATCAATAATGGCAATTTCCTCTCCCTTTTTTTCCGACATGCCTTTTACCACATTTTCGCAAAGCTGTTCCGAGTCGGTGAGGTGCCTAATCCTTTTTGCCATTCAGTTTGTTTCGATTCAAAGCTTTCGCACCAAAATTGTGCCACGCTTTATTTTAATGTACTTTCGTTTTGATAAAGCGCAAAAGTACATATATTGACTAATAATATAAGCCAAAACCAAGGCAACCTCATAAAAAATACCCTTTTCCTGCCAACTTGTCACTCGACCAACTCCTATGCCCATAATTGGCTATCGGAACATGAGGTGGATGAGGGATGGGCTGTGTACACATTTCGGCAAACGAATGGCCGTGGCCAAGGCGACAATACTTGGGAATCGGAACCCGATAAAAATCTTACCTTTTCGGTGGTGTACAAGCCCGACTATTTGCTCCCCAAAGACCAGTTTTGGCTGAACATGGCCACATCGCTCGGCATTCTTTCTTTTTTGAAAAGCATGTGCATTTCAGCCAAAGTGAAATGGCCAAATGATGTGTATGTGAACGGAAAAAAAATGGCGGGTATGCTTATTGAAAACCAATTACGAGGAAATTCTTTTCGTCATTCGATAATTGGCATAGGACTCAACGTAAACCAAAAAGAATTTAAGACAGCCAACGCTACTTCGATGATGTTGGCAACAAACCAAGAATACAATTTAAAAGAATGTTTGAAAGTGCTATTGCAACATATTGATTACCAAATTAATAGACTAAAGAATGTCGAATTAAAAGCTATCTCTGAAGAATACACACACAATATGTTTCAGTACAACACTCCTGCCCTGTATAAAACTGGTGAACTCATTTTCACGGGCACGATCACTGGTGTGGACGAAACAGGCCGCTTGACTATACAAACATCACAAGGCGAAAAGATATTCAACCTGAAAGAAATCAAGTTTCTGACAAACCATTAAAGCCGCAATTGCCCGATTTCAGTTTTTGAAATAAAACGTATCTTTGCGCCCACAAAAATTTAACCCCTTTTTACAAGATGAAACTGGCTTTAGTAGGTGCTACTGGTTTAGTGGGTAGCGAAATGATCAAAGTGTTGGAAGAAAGGAAAATCCCTGTTTCCGAATTCATTCCCGTAGCTTCCGAAAAAAGTATTGGAAAAAAAATCAAGTTCAACGGCAAGGAATACGCTATCGTTAGTGCCGAAAATGCGATTTCAAGAAAACCTGCCGTAGCCATATTTTCGGCTGGCGGAAGCACATCTTTAGCCTTGGCTCCAAAATTTGCCGAGGTGGGCACTTTTGTTATCGACAATTCTTCGGCTTGGCGCATGGATCCTACCAAAAAATTAGTGGTGCCAGAAATAAATGCCTCCGAAATAGGCCCTGAGGACCGCATCATTGCCAATCCAAATTGCTCCACCATTCAAATGGTATTGGTGCTGAACCCCTTACACAAAAAATACAAAATAAAAAGAGTGGTGGTTTCCACTTACCAATCTGTGACTGGCACCGGCAAAGCGGCGGTTGACCAACTCATGAACGAGCGTAAGGGCGTGCAAGGGCCCATGGCTTACAAATACCCCATCGATTTGAATGTGATACCCCAAATAGACGTTTTCCTCGACAACGGTTATACCAAAGAGGAAATGAAAATGGTGAAAGAAACCAACAAAATAATGGGTGACGAAAACATCAAAGTAACGGCTACTGCCATTCGTATTCCTGTTGTGGGCGGGCATTCGGAGTCGGTAAACATTGAGTTTGAAAACGAATTCGACCTGATTGAAGTTCGCAACATTCTTTCGAAAACCGAAGGTGTGGTGTTGCAAGACGACCCCGCCAACCAAATTTATCCTATGCCGATGAACTCGCACGGCAAAGACGAGGTGTTTGTAGGGCGCATACGTCGCGACGAAACACAAGCCAAAAGTTTGAACTTGTGGATTGTAGCCGACAACCTTCGCAAAGGTGCCGCCACCAACGCGGTTCAAATTGCCGACTATTTGCTTAAAAAAGGACTTGTAAAATAGTTTTTAATTCCTAGTTCGCACTTTCTATTTCAGAGTTCGTAGTTTAGAGTTTAGCTTCTATCGCACTCGTTTGTAACGAGTGTGCGGGAGAAATGCGTTTTCAACGCCCCTTTTTACATGCTCAAAGTAGAGATTTTAAAGTCTATTTCAGCCGTTACAAACAGCTTTCTCAACCGCCC
>JBIKRJ010000230.1:0-3622 GCA_044349205.1 Cytophagales bacterium
TGCCACACAGTCGCCATGAAACCTGTCCAAACCATATCGCACGGCATATCCAAATCCGTTTGGTCCTAGGTTTGTCTCGTACCGTAAGGTGGGAATACTCGCCTTCAAATTTTCAAGAACTTTTGCTGTGTTGTCTTTCGAATTATCGTTGGTTACGAAAATTTCGTGTGGGATATTTTCTTCTAAAAGCTTTTTGTACAAGGTCTCTATAGTTTCTGTAATAGAACCTTCTTCGTTGTAAGCGGGAATAACGACGCTCAATAGCATAAAAAGGGATTATAGTGTCAACAATTTTTCTCTGTTGTCTTTCGCGTACTCAACAATCTCTTCCAAAACTTGAATAGCACTTTGTTGTGGCTCCCAATCCCAAAACTTCTTTACTTGGCTATTATCCGTCACATAATAGGGCAAGTCGAAAGGCCTCGTTGTTGATTCTGTTTTGATAGGTTTGTCGAAACCAAATTGTTGTTTGCAGTAGTCGTTTAGTTCCAACAAGCTCATCGCCGATTTTAACCCGCCGCCTGCGTTAATAATCTTGGGCGCATTATTAGAAGGGTTTTTCATCTGTTTTACCAACAAATTACCCAAATCTTCGGGGCTGAAAAAATCGCGTACTTGTTTCCCTTTACCACCAAAACCTATAAACCCTAGGGGTCTTTCCAACAACCATTGGTATATCCAAAACGAGAAAATACCCTGGTCTATTTTTCCGAATTGTCCAGCACCCGCTATCACACCGCAACGATTTACCCATATCGGAAAGCCAAATGTCGAAGCATATTCCAAAGCCATAACTTCCGAGGCCAATTTGGTGGCGCCGTACAACGAAACTGGCGCAGCGGTTGAAAAAGATTCTGTTACGCCATTTGAGTTAAAGCCATCAGGAAGTGCTGCGGCAGGATTTACGGTAAAACGTGTTGCACCTTCTATTAATGGTATTTTATTCAGCGCATCAATCGAATAAACTCTGCTGGTGCTTAGCAAAACAAAGCCTGCCTGGTCTTTGCGGCATTTCTCCAAAATGTGTAACGTACCCTGCAAGTTATGACTTACAAGTTGAGAGGTGCCTCCGTTGATACCCGCCAATACACTAGGATTTGCAGCACAGTCCACCACCCAGTCCACTTTTGGTAGCTCTTCTACATCTTCTTTTAGGCGTATGTCGCCATAAAAAAACTGGCAACCCAAGCTTTTCAATAGCGGAAGGTTGGTTTCGCTACCGCGCCTAATTAGATTGTCTATACCGATTATTTCGCAGTTAGCTATGTTTTTTTTAAAGTAACCAGCAAGTTGGCTACCCACAAAACCCGCTATACCCGTAATTAAGATTTTCATTTGTGATGCTAAAAGTATTATTACTTATAATAAAAACACGCACCCATTTTCAATTTTACAGTTTTATGATCTAAATCGTAATGTTTTGCAATATCATCAACATATGATTTAGAAGTGTCGCAAAGTGAACTTTTTACCAAAACTAAAACCTTTACATTTTTTGCATTTAGTTTATTTAGAAAAACCATAGAATTTTGTTTTATGGAATCGATGGTTTCGTTTGTAAAACAAATAGATTTTCTTTCGGAATAGTAAGGTATTTCAGAATTCCATCCATCACCTACCACTAAAATGTTGTCATCCAAATCCGTAATTTTTTTACATTCTCTACCGATTAAAACCGGGTTTTCTACTTTTTCATATTGATAATCCAAATACTGAGATTTATAAATTGAAAAGAACAATACAAAACAGAAGGCAGATAAAAACAAAAACATATTTTCATGTTTATTGATAAATAAAGCCAAAGCAATCAAAATATAAATAGTGTTTGCATAATGGTAATAATTATGCACTTTGTATAAGTTAAAAAATATAATCGGCCCTAAAATACCAGCAAGTAAAAATGACCAAAAAGTTATACTTGATTTTGTGAATAATCCACAGACGAGTAAAATCAATGCAAGTAAAAAGGTATAACTTGAGTTTTTAACAAATCTTAACCAGTTTTCGAAATTAAACCTTGCTTCGATAGTGCCAAAATTCCACTCGTGAAGGTTTTTGGATGAATACCTTTCTCCCAAAATACTTAATTCTTTCCACCTATCGGTATAATTTACCCATACTTTAACTACTACAAAAATAAAAACTAAAGTCAACCCAAGTAACACAAGATTTTGTATTTTACTGTATTTCTCTTTTGGCTCAAACAGGCTAAATAGAATGTAAAAACCTAGACATAACGTTGCTATGGCAAAGGTGGTGACTTTACTGAGTGATGCCATTGTTCCAGCTAAGAAAAATATCACATACGCTCCTTTATTTCTTTTTTCAAAAAAGGCTATTCCACTGAACAGGTAAATTATGGATAGTAGAAGAGCGGTAGATTCAATCATGAATGTGCGACTCCAAAAAATATAAATCGGATGTATCAATAAAAAGAAAGCAATAATAAACTTTGTAGTGTTATTAAATAATTGGGTAGGGTAAAATATGATAAATAAAACCAATAAATAAAAAATACATAGCGAAACAATTCGTCCAGTTATATCCAATGGACTTTTTAATATTTTGGTGAAAAAAGCAACGGTCAATTGATAGGTGGGAAATTCGAAAGGTATTTTCCAGGGGCTACCTAAAACAGGGGTGACATAATCATAGGTTAAGCCGTCGCGCACCATATAAAAGGTACTAATAGCAGTTTGAGTTTGTCTAAATGAATGAAGTTCGGTAATGGGATGTTGTATTCCTTTCATTCCCATTCTAAAATTTAAAATAAATGCCAATACAGTTACCAAAATGATAATGTGATAAGAACTAATGTTCTTAAACAGAATCAATTTTGAGATAAATTTTTCCATGGCACTATTCCCAATCAACATCTCTCTACCCCTGATACCCCAACTTGTTCAACACATTCGACTTGCTGCGCCAGTCGGGTTCTACTTTTACCGACTGCTCCAAATATATCTTTTTTCCGAAAAAAGCTTCCAAATCTTGCCTTGCGACTGTGCCTAATTTTTTGATGGCCTCGCCGCCTTTTCCTATTAAAATCCCTTTCTGTGTATCTCTTTCCACCAAAATCAAAGCCGAAATGACGATGATGTCGTCTTTTTCTTTGAAACCTTGTATAACTACTTCACTGCAATACGGTATCTCTTCCTTGTATTGCAAGAAAATCTTTTCACGTATTATTTCTGAGGCAAAAAAACGTTCGGTGCGGTTGGTATAATCTTCTGTGTCGAAAAAGGGGGGGTGCTGTGGAATATATTCCAAAATAGCCGATTTCAGTTCTTCGATACCTGTTTGGAGCAAGGCAGAAATAGGAAAGCAAGCTTTGGGTCGTAAGAGGCTGTACCAGTGTTGGCGTGTTTCTTCTACTCGGTTTTGACCTTCTTTTTCTAAATCTGTTTTATTAATAATCAGAATCAAGGGTGCCTCTGCTTTGTTAATACGCCTTAGGACGGTTTCGTCAATTTCTCTTTCAAACAGGTCGGCTACAAACAAAATCAAATCGGCATCTTCTACGCTTCCCGTCACAAAATCCATCATGGCTTGGTGCAACTGATAGGCTGGTTTTAGAATACCTGGAGTGTCGGAATAGGCCACTTGAAAGTTGGGGCCGTTC
>JBIKRJ010000047.1:0-13448 GCA_044349205.1 Cytophagales bacterium
CTATCTATCAAATTTGGGAAAACAGTGAGGTCAATATATTTATTTTCAGGCTTTTGCATTGTATTTTGTTTTTCATTCCCAAACCTTTTTTCTGCCAAAGCCCAATATACCCAGCCCCAACAAACTGAAAAACACCTTTCGAGCACTGAAGACAAAAGGCCAAAATATCTAGGCCAAATTTCCAATTCGCTACTTGTTTCGGCCTATGCCGAAATGTTTTACAGCTACGATTTTTCGAAGCCTGCACAGCACATTCGCCAGCCTTTTCTGTGTTCTTTCAACCGGCACAACGAGCCAAATTTGAACTTGGGCTACCTGAAAGCTGCATTTACCCGACAAAACATTCGTGCCAATGTGGCTGTAATGGCTGGCACATACAGCATCGACAACCTAGGGCGCGAACCCGGAATTTTGAAAAATGTATTTGAAGCCAACATAGGTTTTGCACTATCGAAAAAACGAAACCTGTGGATAGATGCGGGGACTTTCGTTTCGCACATTGGTTTTGAAAGTGCCATAGGAAAAGACTGCTGGAACCTGACACGTAGCCTATTGGCCGAAAACTCGCCCTATTATGAAACTGGCGCTAAAATAACGCACACCAGCACCAATGAAAAATGGTTGTTGAGTATGCTCTTGTTGAATGGCTGGCAACGCATTTACCGCCACGACGGTTACGACTCGCCTGCTTTGGGACATCAACTCACCTTCAAACCCAATGCCAACACTCTCCTAAACAGCAGTTCGTTTGCAGGCGAAATGCGCAACGACAGTGCGGCACCTATGCGCTACTTCCACAATTTTTACGGCCAATTTCAGCTGCATCAAAAAATTGGGCTAACGCTTGGTTTCGACATAGGATTGCAAACAAGAAAAAACAATGGCCAATTCAACACATGGTATAGCCCATTGGCAATAATCAAACTAAGCGCCAGTGAAAAATTCAAAATAGCAGCCCGAACCGAATACTATCACGATGCCAAAGGCACAATAATAGCCACCAATACACCAAATAATTTTCAAGCATTTGGCTACTCTTTGAATTTGGATTACCTATTGTCAGACAAAATTTTGTGGAGAATAGAAGGAAGAGGCCTCTATTCAAAAGACCCGCTATTTCGAATAAATAACAACCCTAGCCAACACAACTATTGCTTGAGCACTTCTTTGTGCATTTCTATTTGAAAGAAAATAGTGTAAATTACTGACTGCATTTGTTTTGATTATGTATTTAAAAAATAAAATTCATTTCTATTTGGCATTTCTGCTGGTTGTTGGCTGCCAAAAAGAAAAAGGAAAAACCAAACCCGAATACAAACCTTTGATTGAAGCGGTGTATGCATCGGGCAAAGTGAAGGCTTTCAACGAATACAAGGTTTTTTCGACGGTGTCGGGCATTTTGCAAGCACACAAAGTAACAGAAGGCGACACGGTTTACGCAGGTCAACTGCTCTCTGTTATCCAAAGCCAAGCCAGCGACTTGCGTTTCGAAAATGCCAAAATATTGCGAGATGCGGCGCGCCGAAACGCAGGTAAAAATTCACCTATTTTGCTTGAATTACAATCGGTTATCAATACCGCCAAGGCAAAATTGAGAGAAGATTCGGTAAATATGGTGCGCTACAAGAGCCTTTACGAACAAAATGCGGGCACCGCCTTCCAAGCCGAAAAAGCCACCCTCGACTTTACAACTTCCAAAAACAACTACAACGCCGCGCTGAAAAGATATGCTACCACGGTAGAACAACTGGGAACAGAACTGAAAAATGCCGAAAAACAAGCCCAGCTGAACTACAGCGCCAAAAACGATTTCAACATTCGCAGTTTGATAAACGGCAAAGTGTTTGCCCTTTACAAAAAAGCAGGCGAAATCATAAGTCCGCAAGAACCGCTGGCTTTAATAGGCGACCACAAAAAGTTTATGGTACAGCTCATAATCGACGAACTGGACATAAACAGAGTGAATATTGGCCAAAAAGTATTGCTCACGCTCGATACCTATGGCGAAGAGGTTTACGAAGCCAAAGTCTCGAAAATATACCCGTTGCTAGACCCTCAAACCCAAACTTTCACGGTTGAAGCCATTTTTGAAAAGGCTCCCGGCATATTATATCCGGGCATGACCACCGAAGCCAACATTATCATTCACCAAAAAGATAAAGCGATGGTTATCCCAAAATCGTATCTGATTGGAAAAGACACAGTGCTGGTAAACAAAAACGAGAAAAAGAAAATTACGACTGGCATAGGCAACTTGGAATTTGTAGAAGTGCTGCAAGGTTTAGACTCCAACACTCTCATTTACAAACCTTAAGGGTATGACAGGAAGTGTCATTTTCCAAATAGCCAAAACGCACCTGCTTTCAAGGTTCAAACAGTCGATGATAGCGGCACTGGGCGTAACCTTTGGCATTGGCATGTTTATAGCCATGGTCAGTTTTATGACGGGTGTTAACAAACTACTAGAAGAACTGATGCTGAGCAACACAGCTCACATTCACATTTACAACGACATAAAACTGGAAAGAGAAAGCATTTTGGACAAAGTGTTTCCACCATCCAAATCGCTGAATGTGGTGCACGACATAAAGCCAAAAGACATCAAGCAAAACATCAAAGACGGTTTTCGTATTCTGAAACTCATCAAAAAAGATGCAAGGGTTACGGGAGCCTCTCCCCTGTTGAATGCAGCCGTGTTTTACAACTATGGTTCTATGCAACTAAATGGCACCGTTGTAGGGGTAGACATCATCGAACAAGACAAAATGTTTGATGTGAAAAGCAAAATGGTAGCGGGCGACATGAAAAGTTTGCTCACCGTCAACAACGGCATCATCATAGGTTCGGGTTTGGCCGAAAAACTTAGCCTTGGCGTAAACGACCGGGTAAACATCACTTCGTCGAGGGGAATCCAAATGCAGCTGAATGTAGTGGGCATTTACACAAGTGGCATTTCGATGATAGACAATACCCAAAGCTACAGCACATTACAAACAGCCCAAAAAATATCCCAAAGAGCCGATGACTACATTACCGACATCAACATCAAAATAAAAAACATAGAAGAGGCAAGCGAAATGGCCAACCGATACACGCACCAGTTTGGTTACAAAGCCGACGACTGGCTCACGACCAACGCCCAAATATTGGTAAGTTTTACCCTGCGCAACTTTATTACCTATGCCGTTTCGATTGCCTTGCTCATTGTGGCAGGTTTTGGCATTTACAACATCCTTACCATGATGATTTATGAAAAAATGAACGACATCGCCATTTTGAAAGCCACTGGTTTTTCGGGCGGCGATATCCGAAAAATATTCCTGAGCGAAGCCTTGCTGATAGGTCTTGCGGGTGGCCTGATGGGCTTGTTGCTGGGCTTGTTGCTTTCGCTTGCCATTTCAAGAGTGCCCTTCGAGTCGCGCGCCATGATTTCAATGAAACACCTTCCCGTAAATTTCGACCCTATATACTACTTGGTTGGCATCGCCTTTTCGACCATTACCACCTTATTGGCAGGCTATTTCCCTTCCCGAAAAGCCGCAAAAGTAGATCCCGTGGCCATTTTACGCGGCAAATGATATGCAACCCACCATCCTGAAAGCTGAAAATATCGTCAAGTATTTTTACGAACCCGAAAAGTTTACGGTGCTGAAGAACGTATCGATGGAAATAAAAAAGGGCGAGTTTGTGTCGATTGTGGGGAAATCGGGCTGTGGAAAATCGACCTTGCTATATGTGCTTTCTACCATGGATACCGACTACGAAGGCCAGCTTTTTTTCAACAACGAACTGCTTACGGGCAAAGATCAAAACTACCTTGCACGATTTCGAAACGAGCACATTGGCTTTGTGTTCCAATTTCACTACCTGCTGGCCAATTTTACTGTGTTGCAAAATGTGATGTTGCCCGCCCTAAAACTGGGCAAACTTTCGAAAGAAGAAATAGAACACAAAGCCTTCGAAAAATTGCGTATGCTCGACATGCAAGACTATGCAGCGAGCCTCATCAACAACCTTTCGGGTGGCCAGCAACAGCGTGTGGCCATTGCAAGAGCCCTCATCAACGACCCTATGGTCATTATGGGAGACGAACCCACAGGCAATCTCGACTCGGTCAATTCGGGTATCGTGTTCGACATTTTCAAGGAACTATCTTCCAAACATCAGCAAACCATTATCGTGGTTACCCACGACAAAGAATTTGCCCACAATACCGACAGGATGATTGAAATGAAAGACGGTGAGATAGTGTAACTGTTTGAAATACTTTATTTTGCAAATTTGCATGCAGCCAATAATCGGCTATTTGCAATACCCTTCTGCTGTATATGCTTCATTCCATTATCCTAATGCCCTTGGGCTCGGTAACGATTGTGCTTTTTGTGGTAATTACAACCAATTGGGTGGGTAGAAGATACCTTTCAACCTTTTCATTGCAGAAAGCGTAAGCCCCATTTCATTCAGTCAGACCAAATAAATTAACTTATTTTTATATATTTGGCGCTCAATTAGGCAAATTGCTTGTACCCACACAAGCAAAATTTTATTCAGCTTGCTCATTTCTTTCTACCTTTGCCTGCACTTTTTTTAACACTGAAAAAACATAAATAGATTACAGAAAATGCCAGGAACTGAAATGTTTGGCGCAGAAGAGCGCAAAGAGGTAAACGACGTATTAGAAACGGGCGTACTTTTCAGGTACAACCACGACACCGAACGCAAGGGCATTTGGAAAGCCCGCGAGTTTGAAGCCGAGGTGGCCAAGTTTACAGGTGCTAAATATGCCCATGCGGTTTCCAGTGGCTCGGCAGCCGTTTCTACGGCACTTGCCGCCTGTGGCATAGGCTACGGCGACGAGGTGATTGTGCCTCCTTTCACTTTTGTGGCGACCATCGAAGCAGTGATGATAGCCGGTGCGCTGCCGGTTTTTGCCGAAATCGACGAAACGATTTGCCTTTCGCCCGAAGGTATCAGAGCGGCGATTACGCCCAAAACCAAAGCGGTACTTTTGGTTCACATGTGTGGCGCCATTGGCCGCATAGAAGAAGTTATGGCCATTTGCAAGGAGCATAACCTCCTATTTATAGAAGATTCGGCACAGGCGCTGGGTGCTTCCTACAAAGGCAAAATGGCGGGTACTTTTGGACTTATGGGCTGCTATTCGTTCGATTTTTTCAAGATTGTGACCTGTGGCGAAGGGGGCATCGTAGTGACCAACGACGAACAACTGTACAAAAACGCCGATACTTTTTCTGACCACGGCCACGACCACATAGGCAACGCTCGCGGCATGGAACAGCACCCCAACATTGGGTGCAATTTCCGCATTGGGGAAATGAACGCCGCCGTGGGCTTGGCTCAAATGCGCAAAATCCATTTCATTATCGAAAAACAGCGCCGTCACAAGCAAATAATGAAAGATGTGCTGAAGAAATATCCGCAAATCACTTTCCGCCACATTCCCTACGAAGAGGGTGACTCGGCTACTTGCCTGTCGTTTTTCGGCCCTAGCGAGGCGGTCACCAGGCAAATCGTAAAGGCTTTTGCCGAAAACGGCATAGACGCTTGTCAATATTGGTACGACAATATGTTTCACTACATACGCCAATGGGACCAAATACGCGGCATAAAAGCTACCTACCAAATGCCGGTACACGTTTTGGAACAACCTCAAGATTATGCCCACATTCAGTTTCCAAAGTCGGACAATATTGTGTCGCGCCTTATTTCCATGATCATAAAAGTAAATTGGACTGAAGAACAAATCGCCGACCGCGTTGCAAAGTTGGAAAAGGCGTTGGATTCGGTTTTTTTAGATTAAAGTTTAGAAGTTTAAAGTTTAGAGTGCAGGGTTTAGAGTTCAGAGTTTTTAGTTTAGAGTTTAGAGGAAGTTTCGATGAATATTGAAAGATTCGAACAATTACTTAGTTGGCAAAAAGCGAGAGATTTAAATCTGGCTATTTATCGACTCACTAATAAAGAACTATTCTCTAAAGATTTTGGATTAAAAGACCAAATCCGAAGATCTTCTGTTTCTGTTGCCTCTAACATATCGGAAGGATTTGAACGAAATGGCAACAAAGAATTTATCCAGTTTCTTTCTATTGCCAAAGGATCGTTAGGTGAATTACGGACTCAACTTTATTTAGCACTTGATTTGAACTACATCACGAAAGAGGAATTTGAAAAGTCGAATTCAGATGGATGGGAAGTAAGCAAATTAATTGGTGGCCTAATCAATTATCTCAAAAAATCAGAACTAAAAGGAAATAAATACATTCTTGAAGAACCTTCAGTTACATATGGTTTGAATTTGGAGGAATCAACCCCTGAAATCTGAATCCTAAACTAGTAACTCTGAACTAAGAACTCTGAACTAAATAAGTTAAAAATGAACATCAGCAAGACAAGAAACGTCAAAAGCATAGACCGCTGCATATACGGCAAAGGAACATTTGACCAGTTGGACGAAATCCTTTCCCTGAAAAGAATAAACAACGGTTGGGTGGTCTTCTTTCTCGACGACTATTTTGCGGGAAAAGAACTGGAAGACCGCATTCCCCTGCACGCCCAAGACAAGCTCATATACATCAGCACTGTCGACGAACCCACTACCGAACTGATAGACGAAGTAGTGGCCTTGTCGAAAGCACATGCCGACCAATTGCCTGTGGCCATGATAGGCATTGGCGGTGGCTGTGTGATGGATGTGTGCAAAGCGGCCTCGCTTATGATAACCAACCACGGCAAGGCACACGAATACCAAGGATTGGATTTGATAAAAAACCCAGGCGTGTACTGTGTGGTAGTGCCCACTATTTCGGGTACTGGCGCCGAAGTGTCGATGACGACCGTACTCACGGGCCCTGTGAAAAAACTGGGCATCAAATGCGACTACACCGTGCCCGACCAAGTACTGCTCGACCCTGAATTGATTCTTTCGGTACCCGACGACCAACGCTTCTATACCGGCATGGATTCTTACATTCATGCCATCGAGGCGCTGGACGGCAGGCATATCAACGAGTTTGCGCGCGCCTTTTCCGAAAAATCGCTCGACCTGTGCCGCGAGGTATTTTTGGACAAAAGTTTGAGCCGCGAGCTGGCCGACGAAAAACTGATGGTAGCTTCGTATATGGGCGGCATGAGCCTTACCTATTCGCAAGTGGGGGTTTGCCACGCGCTTTCGTACGGACTTTCGTATGTGCTACACACCCACCATTGCATTGCCAACTGCATTGCTTTCAACCACTTGGAAGATTTTTACCCCGAAGGAGTGAAAGAATTCAAACACATGCTGAAGGTGAACAACATTAGTTTGCCGCAAGGCATTACCAAAAACTGTAGCGACGAGGAACTGGACAAAATGGCGGCGACTAGCTATGCGCTAGATCATTTTTGGGACCACGCCATAGGCGAAAACTGGAAAGAAGTGATTACCAAAGAAAAAATTAGGGCTTTGTTCGAACGCATGTAAGTTCGAACAAAGCCCATTTTTTGCCAAGAATATTCAATTTATCTTCATACTTGGCGGCATTCTAACACACGACTATTGCAGCACTATTTTGCGTATGTCGAGGGTATTGCCTTTGGGGTCTAAGATGTGCACAAAATACAGCCCCTTGCCCGACCACGAGCCTAGGTTTATATACGAGCTTTGTTGCGTAATGGCCGATTGGAACATTTGTTGTCCCGTTGCATTTTTTATCACGATTTGGTGCCCGCTCAACGCCGTATAGTGGCCATAGTCTATCGTAATGTGGTCGTTGGCAGGATTGGGATATATTTTAATGCTGTTGCTGTAGGTAACAGGATTGTAGCCCGTAATGCCCAAATTGATCACCAGCGTATCGGTCACAGTCACGGTTTGATAGCAAAGGTTGCTGTTGTAAAGGTTGGTGATTTCTTGTTGGGTCAATGCACGGTTCCAAATGCCGATGTCGTCGAGTTGACCTTTGAAAGGCAAATCGCCAGATATTGGCCTTGCACCAACCGAAACTGGTTCATTACTTTCATTTGATATCGATATGTCTGATAAGGATTCTTGAAGAATACCATTTAAGTATATTTTAGCAGTTTTTGAAAGAGAATCAAAAGATAATGAGACATTGTACCAAACTCCTAATGATAATTTATCACTACTAAACACTAGAGAATTGTAGTCATTTTGTTCGCCGAAAAGGAAAATATTGGGACCTCTCAGCTCAAAATTAGTGTATTGGTTAGGATTGTTTATTTTAGATACAATGGCATTACATGGATTACAAAAACTTGAATTGAAAGCCGAATTGCTCCAAACCGAAATTGAGAAACTACCCGAATTAAAGTTGTCAAGAATATCAATATTATCGTTAACTCCGTCAAAACTGAAAGCTTGGTTTAGATTTCCAAACCTATCTTTAGTCAAAGTTGCCCCGTTCACAGTACCGTTGTTCCCATTTTCGCTTTCGTCATTGGCATTACCGTTGAAAGGCCACCAACCTACCAAACCGTTGCTGGGTACATAAGAAGGTACATTTTGTGCAAAACCAGCGGTAGCCAAACTTAAAGATGCCACCACGGCCAAGAGTACATTTTTCTTTTTCATAATTTTTGAATTTTTGTTTTTACCACTCTGTCCCAAAAGTGGTGTTGGTTTAAAAAAATCAGCGTGGGACAGTTACAAAACTCGTGCCTGAGGGTAACGAATCCTTGTACAACTTTTTTATTCAAATGTAATACTTTTTCTATTTTATAAAAAATGTCTTTTCTCATTCTTGTCTGCGACTAGCACCGCATTTGAAACGCAAAAAAAAACCTCGGCTCATTTCGTCATTTTCTTTTTGAGCAAATACAATCATTGTGGCTGCGCTTGTCGAAGCACACCATTCAAGCAAATGAAACACAAGCCAATTCATGAATATATATTGTTGTATTATCCGTTTCTATTCCCCAGTTCAATCACTTGCAGATCGGAAATGATGCCTTGGTGTATTTTTAGCCTTACAAGGGTACGCACCGTATGGAAACCCTGTATGCCGGCAGCGCCCGGGTTCAGATACAACATATTGTGATGGGTCTTGTCGGTCACCACCCGTAGTATGTGCGAGTGGCCACAAATAAAAAGTGAAGGTTTTTTCTCGATTATTTTTGCTTTCACTTTGCCAGTGTATTTGCCAGGGCTTCCGCCTATATGCACCATGTAAACCCGCTGTCCTTCACACTCAAAAAACAGTTCTTCTGGAAAAGCGCGCCGCACATCGGCACCGTCTATATTGCCATGTACGGCTTTAAAAGGCTTAAAAGATGCCAATTTTTCGGCCACATTTGGACCTATATCGCCGGCATGCCATATCTCGTCACATTGTGCAAAATAGGAAAAAACCTTGTCGTCCAAATAGCCGTGTGTGTCCGAGATAATTCCAATTTGTTTCATTTTATCAGTATAAATACGGTTAAAATTTGTACTATAAATAGAAAGTAAATAAATTCGCAACTTTTAATTCAATAAAAAAATGGAAATCTACTCAATTTTAATCGTTGCAATTCTTGCTTTTTTCTACGCATTAGCCAAATCGGCTTGGATTACCAAGTTGGATTCAGGCGATGATACGATGAAAAAAATCGCAGGGTACATAGCTGAAGGAGCTATTTCATTTCTTCGTGCCGAATACAAAGCCTTGTCGGTTTTTGTAGTCATTGTGGCCATCATCATTGGCGTCTTGGCCGAAGACAAAACCTCTCACTGGCTTATCGCGGTGGCCTTCATCATTGGCGCATCCCTATCAGCTACTGCGGGTTATTTGGGCATGAAAATTGCCACCCGTTCGAATGTACGTACCACTCAAGCCGCTCGTTATAGCCTTGCCAAGGCGCTAAACGTATCCTTTTCAGGAGGTTTGGTAATGGGCATCAACGTCGTTTCGTTGGGGATTATCGGCATCATCAGCCTTTTCCTTCTTTTCAACAATGTAGACGTAGTATTTGGAATGCCAAAATGGGAAATGCACAAAGTATTGGAAGTTCTAATAGGCTTTTCATTAGGTGCTGAAAGTATTGCACTTTTCGCTCGTGTAGGCGGTGGTATCTACACCAAAGCAGCCGATGTAGGGGCTGACTTGGTAGGTAAAGTAGAAGCCAATATTCCTGAGGACGACCCTCGTAACCCTGCCGTAATTGCCGATAATGTAGGCGATAACGTTGGCGACGTAGCTGGTATGGGTGCCGACCTTTTCGGTTCGTATGTAAGTACCATTCTTGCTACGATGGTGTTGGGATTGACCGTTACCGATATGAACAAGAATTTTTCGGGAATCAATCCGGCAGTACTTCTTCCTATTTTCATTGCAGGCATTGGATTGGTATTCTCAATTATTGGTTCGTTTTTCGTAAAAATTAAAGACGACAAAGGGAGTCCGCAGAAAGCTTTGAACATAGGAAACTTTGGGGCAGTGGCGTTGACTGCTTTTGCTGCTTTTTTCCTCATTCAATATGCCTTCGATCCCACCATCACCATCAAGGGTATCATATATGAATCGATAAATATTTTCTATTCCATTATTATTGGCTTGACAGTTGGTATCGCCATTAGCTTTGTGATAGAATATTACACTGGCAAAGAATATGGCCCTGTGAATTACATTGCCAAACAATCGCTTACTGGTGGTGCCACCAACATCATTTCGGGGTTGAGCATTGGCATGATTTCCACTGCTATCCCGGTCATCATTTTGGTAGCAGGCATTGTGTCTTCTTACACTATTGCAGGATTGTACGGTGTAGCTATAGCGGCAACCGGCATGATGGCCACCACCGCTATACAATTGGCGATAGATGCTTTCGGCCCCATTGCCGACAATGCTGGCGGTATTGCCGAAATGAGTCATCAGCCTGCTGAAGTTCGTCAACGCACCGACATATTGGACACAGTGGGCAACACGACAGCTGCAATTGGCAAAGGCTTTGCCATTGCTTCGGCTGCTTTGACAGCTTTGGCGATGTTCTCGGCTTATATGAATACGACCGAACTAAAAGAAATCGACATTTCAAATGCGAAAGTGTTGGGCGGTTTGCTCATTGGAGGTATGGCTCCTTTCCTTTTCTCGGCCTATTGTATTCGCGCCGTGGGCGACGCAGCCAATAAAATGGTAGAAGAAGTAAGACGCCAATTCCGTGAAATAAAAGGCATTATGGAAGGTACTGCCGAGGCAGACTACCAAAAATGTATCGAGATTTCAACCAACGCCGCCTTGAAGCAAATGATTTTGCCCGGCAGCTTGGCTTTTGTAATGCCTATCAGCATAGGTTTCATATTTGGAGCCGAATCCCTGGGCGGATTCCTTGCGGGTGTATTGGTTTCAGGCATTATGATGGCCTTCTTCCAATCAAACGCTGGAGGTGCTTGGGACAACGCCAAGAAAAAGTTTGAATCGGGCGTGGAAATCAACGGTCAGATTTACTACAAAGGTTCCGACCCCCACAAAGCAGCCGTAGTAGGCGACACCGTGGGCGACCCTTTCAAAGATACTTCTGGTCCTTCGCTCAACATCCTGATCAAACTCGTATCGATTGTGGCCATGGTCATTGCCCCTTTAATTGTTTGATTTTAAACCAATAACTAAAAAAAGCCCCAGCCCTCTGGGGCTTTTTTTATTAGCCTGTAGCTGATTGAAAAACGCATATCTCAAAATCCTGATTTTCACCCTAACACTGGCTTTGGCTACCAAGATTGTGCTTGCAGTCTTTCAACTTACCCTGCCTGCAATCGCGTGGGCAAGTTTGGCCTTTTACAGCTTGTTGACAATGGGCATTCACGCCATCATTTCACCAAGTTTGCAATCGAAAAAACAACAGTTTGTCACCATTTTCATGGGTACGCTGGGTATTCGAATGCTGTTTAGTATTGCTTTTCTACTATTGTATTTACTTTTTTCAAGTCAAATCGAAATATCCTTCGTTTTGTACTATTTATTGGGCTATTTATTTTTCGTCGGATTTGAAATTTACCTTTTACTTTATAACTTGCGACCCGATTTTAAAAAAGGGGATAAATAAAGAGTGAGAGCGAGCTTTTTAAACATTTTAGCGAAATTACTGATTGGCTTCTTCGTTAGTGCTCTCCAGTTTTCAGCGAGTTACGCATCAGACGGTTCACACAAAGAAGATTCGAAATTCAATGCTGGTGAAATGATTATCCACCACATAGTGGATGCTCACGAATGGCATGTAGCTGAATTTGGGCACACGCACATCATTGTACCCCTACCCGTTATTTTGTACAACCAAGGCCACCTTACTTTCTTCCTTTCCAACAAAATGGAAAATGCGGAAGAAGGCACGAAGAAATACGGCCATTTCCACTACTCACACGGTCACTTTACAGCTGCAGACGGTTCGCCGGTGTACGATTTCTCGATTACCAAAAATACCGCAGCCATGATGTTGAGCGTAGTCATACTACTCATCATCTTTTTGGGCATTGCAAATGCTTACAAGAAAAATGTGGGCAAAGCACCAAAAGGCTTTCAGTCCTTGCTAGAACCTATTATACTATTTGTACGCGACGAAATTGCCAAAGCTTCTATTGGCGAAAAATACGAGCGCTACATGCCTTTTCTGCTCACTGTTTTCTTCTTCATTTGGGTTAATAACCTAATGGGTCTTATCCCAATTTTCCCAGGTGGTGCAAACGTTACAGGCAGTATTTCCATCACTTTGGTATTGGCACTATTTACTTTTATAATTACTACTTTTAGTGGCAACAAAACATATTGGGCTCATATTTTCCTTCCAGATGTTCCAAAAGGATTATATCCTCTACTTATTCCCATCGAGTTAATTGGAGTTTTCCTTAAACCATTTGTATTGATGGTTCGTCTTTTTGCCAACATTACAGCAGGGCACATTATCATACTTGGTTTCTTTAGCCTTATCTTCATTTTTGGCGAGATGAATGCAGGTTTGGGATACGGTGTATCAGTGTTTTCGGTAGCATTCACCTTGTTTATGAGTTTCTTAGAGTTGTTGGTGGCCTTCTTGCAAGCCTATGTATTTACATTGCTTTCGGCATTGTATTTCGGGTCGGCGGTAGAAGAGCATCACCACGACGAACATCATTAAAATGCAATTCAACTTAGTTCCTTAATTCTAAATTTAAATTACCCTTAATTCAATCTACTATTATGGCAATCTTCAATTTACTATTAGACGCAGCAGTTCCAGGTATGGCCTATTTAGGTGCAGGTATTGGTGCAGGTATCGCTGCTTTGGCTGCTGGTGTTGGTATCGGTCGCATCGGTGGTAGCGCTCTTGAGTCTATCGCAAGACAACCTGAAGCAACAAATGACATCCGTGCAAACATGATTGTGGCATCTGCGCTTATCGAAGGTGCTGCATTCTTCGGAATCGTGGTTTGTCTATTGATTGTTTTCTTGAAGTAATATTTACATACAGGGTGCGATCAAGAACGC
>JBIKRJ010000001.1:0-49276 GCA_044349205.1 Cytophagales bacterium
TCACTTCCCGGTTTCGGTGTATAGTTATAGTGCCATTCAGCCATTGGTGGCATACTCATTAAAATAGATTCAGTTCTTCCGTCAGTGTCCAACCCAAATTTCGTTCCCTTGTCGTAGAGTAGATTGAATTCAACATATCGACTACGGCGTATGGATTGCCATTCTTTGTGGCTTTTATCATAAGGGGCATTTTTTTTATCGCGCACAATGTGGCAATAAGTAGGGGCAAATGTTTTTCCCACAGACCAAACGAAATTGAAAAGTGCTCTTTTATCTTTTCCCATTAGCCTATCGAAGAAAATACCGCCTATTCCTCGGGTTTCGTTGCGGTGTGGAATAAAGAAATAATCGTCAGCCCATTTTTTGAAATCAGCATAGTAATTTTTGTCAAAAACATCACAAGTATTTTTCAACTGTCCGTGAAAGAATTTTGACTCACGTTCGTCTATGTAAATGGGTGTAAGGTCGATGCCGCCCCCAAACCACCAAGTTTTTCCAGGCAGCTCAAAATATCGGATATTCATGTGTATGATTGGCACAAATGGATTGGAGGGGTGTATGACGATGGATACCCCTGTGGCGTAAAATTCATCGGCATTTAGGCCAAAGGCCTCGTTCATCTTTTTTGTTACAGGGCCATGCACCGCCGAAAAATTGACTCCCGCTTTTTCCAATATTTTTCCGTTTTGCAACACGCGCGTGTCGCCTCCACCACCTTCAGGCCTTTGCCAATGGTCAGAAATGAATTTGCCGGTACCATCCTCTTCTTGCAAGGCGTAACAAATGTCTTCTTGAAGTTTTTTAAACTCTTTGGCGATGTCTTCTTTTTTCATCATTAAAAGGGGTATCCAATCCCAATATTTAATAATCCGTACTCTTTTTTGTTGGTAATATTGTCAAACGACCAATCTTTTATGACAAACCTTTCTTCCAAAGGATATGCAGGGTCGTACACTTTCATGCCCCAATCGAAACGTACCAAAAGAAAGGTAAAATTCAGCCTAAGGCCCACACCGGTACCTACCGCAATTTCTTTGTAAAATCTATCCAAACTGAATTGTGATTTTTCGTCGGTTTGCAAAGAATTTCCAAGTCGCCAAACATTTCCCGCATCCAAGAAAAAAGCCCCTTCTATGAATTTGATTAACTTAAATCTAGATTCAGCGCTAGTTTCCAACACGATTTCGCCTGGTTGCTCGAATTTGTAATCGAAACTGCCGTCGGGACGAATGTTGATGGGAGCTTGTGAACCAGGCCCTAGTCGTCTTGGTCGCCAAGCTCTCAAGCTGTTGCTGCCGCCTGCAAAAAAGTATTTTTCGTAGGGAAGCGCTTTGTTTTCACTTGAAGAAATGGCCAACCCAGTATTGATGCGAAATGCAAATTGGCTAATTGGAGAAGGAGCGCGATAAAAGCGAAAGTCTGAATTAAATTTTAAGTATTTGAAGTAAGCCAGCTCGCCAAAAAGCTTCTTATTCTGAATAATTTCCGCTTTTTCTAATTCATTTTCAAAAAAACGCAAAGTTGTGCCACCACTTTCGGCGAAAAGCCTAACGAAACTACCGTTTACAAAGCGAGTAAAATCGTTGTTGTTGTATAGGTATGTAAAATGAATGCCTGATACAAAAGAAGGTCGAAAACTGTTAACAAGTGTATTTCCTTGTGCTTGTAACAAAGCCAGATAGTCTGAAAAAGAAGACTTGAGCTGAGGGGTTTGAATAATATTCAAGTCGGCAACCGACAAAATGTAGCGTGAATAGGTGTTTCGGGTGAAAGTATAGTTGACCGCCAATTTGAAATTTCGCCTCGAATATTCAGGTCGAACTATATTGTTTAGTGAAAAACTAATCCGTGTGCGAGGATATAAATTGTTGAATTTGAATCGGATGCGAGTAGGAATATAAAACTGCGGAAAGGTCATACCCACGTCTGCCGAAGCTTCTGCTGTTTTATATACCACATCGGGGTCGGTTGCGCTTGCCACCCCCTCTATGCCGTATCTAATACTGGCATCTATGTTTTCGCAACCTCGCAATACATTGCGATTTAGAAAGGCAATGCTTCCTTGCGGGCCGGGCAAACCTTGTGTCACATTCAAACCCCATTCGTCGGTTATTTGGTATTTTTTACTCGAATTCAACACTATAATCATTTGCAAAGTCGAATCTAGCGTCTTTGATTTTTGGTATCGAATGTCGATGTATCGAAAGTTGTCTAGGTTTGCCAAGTTTAGTTGGGTGTTTATGGTTTTGCTCAAACTATAAGGGTCATTTGGTCTGAACTTTATTTTTCCAGCAATTACCTTTTTCCCGTATTTGTTTTTTGCTTGCAAAAATTGAATGTTCTCATACCATACAGTGTCTAGTTTTCTTTTACCAAATTCATTGTATTCCAATAAGCAAGAAATAGAGCCAATGGTATATTTTTTAAAGATTGCAGAGCTTGAATCTGCATTGATGAGCATTTTCACATCGGCGCGAAAGGCTTCCACGGTAGTATCGATTTGATAGGAAATGAATTGTTTTTGAAAATCGTAATAGCCTTGGTCTTTCAAAAACTTATCTATGCGATCGCGTTCTTGTATTAGGGTGCTTTCGTCAAGTTTTTGATTGATTTTGATAATGCTGTGTTCTTTTTCTTTGTTTATCAACTCATGTATTTTCTTGTGCGGAATTTGGTAGCCAAAGGAACTGACAAGGTGTGGAGTGTTCTCCTCTACTTGGTAGGTGATGTCTAATTTTTTCCTTGTTGTATCAAAATTTGTAAATACTTTACTGTGGAAAAAGCCTTTGGCGCGCAACATTTGTTGCATCAATTGTGCAGTTCGAATAATTTTTTCCTCATCGGCAATAGAGGGTGCTTCGCCAAATGTGCGCATAAAAGCGTTGCCTTCATTTTCCCGAACATCTAATTTGTTTATTTTCTTATCTCTTTCGGTACGAAGTCTTTCAATTCGTTTTTTGTCGGTACTGTCTTTGGCTATTTTGGTCTCGTATTTCTGATTGATTTTCACTCTCTTTTTTTCGATTCGTTTTTTGTATTGAAACGATTTTCCAATCAGGTAAAAATAAAAATAAGGCTTTGAGCCTAATAAGGGGAGTTTTCTGTTTGGCTTTTGTTGGTAAAGCGGTGTGTACTTTTCTTTAGGCACTTGCTTCTGTCCTTTCACATCTTGTTCATGCAACAAATATTCTCCTTCGCCCAATAGTTTGTTGCTTTCCAAGTATTTGCTTGTCGAACAAGAACTTTGCAGGAAAGAAAAAGCAATAAAAAACAGTATGTAAATTTGAAACTTATGCAAAATGGAGCTAGATGCTAAGTAAAGCCGATATCAAATACATCAATTCTTTGCAAAATAAGAAATACCGCAAAATTGAACGTGCCTTTTTGGTTGAAGGGCTTAAAAATGTAGAGGAACTACTAAAATCGGATTACAAAATAAAGAGGCTTTTTTGTACCGAATCGTATGCAGAAACTTTTTCAAAATCGTTTACCCAAGTAGAAGTATTGAGCGAAAATGAATTGTCGAAATTGGGCACGTTGGAAAATAACACAAGCGCATTGGCGGTTGTACAAACCAAAGATTTGGCCAATTTGCCATCTTCTACCCACAACCTAATTTTGGCTTTGGATGGGCTAAATGACCCTGGAAACTTAGGTACCATCATTCGGATTGCCGACTGGTATGGAATAAAGGATATTGTGTGTAGCCTTGAAACAGTCGATTTCTACAACCCTAAAGTAATCAATTCAAGCAAAGGTTCGTTTACCCGTGTAAATGTATATTACACCCAATTAGACAGGTTTCTAACTGAAATTCAGTTACCTATACTGGCTTCATGTATGAATGGAACTTCAATTTATAAACTCGATAATCAGCTACCTTGTGTGCTTTTGATGGGAAGCGAAGCCAATGGTATTCAAAAACATTTGCTAAAACTGGCGAGCAAAGAAATTAGCATACCACGAGTAGGTGTTTCCGAATCATTGAATGTTGGAGTGGCAACCGGAATTTTGATAGACAGGCTTTTGAATTAAAAAAGGCGGAACTCCGCCTTTTTTAATTCTAGTTTATTCGCCATGAAGCCAAGCTTTTTTGGCTTCAAGTTCCTCTTTGGTCTCGCGCATGTCGGGGTCATCTACACAGCAGTCCACAGGACATACAGCAGCGCATTGGGGTTCTTCATGAAATCCGGTACACTCGGTACATTTATTAGGAACGATGTAATACAAGTCGGGTGATATAGGTTCTTGAGAAGCTTTTCCGTCGATAATAGTACCGTCCTCCAATTCTACTTGGGTTAGTTTTGTACCACCACCCCATGTCCATTTGGCGCCGCCTTCGTAAATGGCAGTATTAGGACATTCGGGTTCGCAAGCCCCGCAGTTAATACATTCTTCTGTAATAATAATCGCCATGGCCGATGTTTTTATTCAATAACTATTTTTTGGACTACAAAGTTAGCAATACTGCTTTAATATAGCTTTGCAAAAACAAACAATTGCAGAAACTCAAGATTTAGTTTCTAAAAAGTAGTGTTTCTGAAATGTTTTCATCTTCAAGCCATCCTTATGTATAAACCCACAAATTTTATTCCTCTTTCGGTGAAAGTAGATTCATTTTCAAAACTAGGAAAATATCTTTCTGCCTTGTCTGAACAAGAAATATCCGACTTGACAACACGTGCGTCTGCTGAAAACAGGTGGTTTACTTCAGAAAGTGTTGGGCTAGCGCTGAAAAACCTTGCAATAATGTTGGAGAATGAAAATCTGAACATTTTCGTTCAAAAATATGACACACTATCTGCACAAAGAGAGGTAAAAACAGTAGGGGTGGTGATGGCAGGCAATATACCAGCCGTTGGTTTTCACGATGCTTTTTGTGTGCTTTTGTCTGGGCATAAGCTGCTTGCAAAACTTAGCAAAGACGATACTGTTTTGATGCGATTTCTATTGGAAAAGCTTCTCGAGATAGCGCCTGAATTTGCATCTTTTGTACAGTATGCCGATAGGATGAAAGAAATGGACGCTGTAATTTGTACGGGTAGCGACAATTCGGCAAGATATTTCGATTATTATTTCGGAAAATATCCTCATATAATTCGTAAAAACAGAACCTCTATCGCAGTATTGGATGGCAACGAAAGTCTTGCCGAACTAGAACTTCTAGCCAAAGATGTATTTTCCTACTATGGTTTAGGTTGCAGAAATGTTTCGAAGATAATGATACCCGAAAGCATGGATGTGACCAAAGTAATTGAGGCATTTGAGCCTTATTCTCATATTATTGACCATCACAAATACGCCAATAATTATACTTACAACAGGGCCGTACTGTTGTTGAACAATGAGGTTTTTTTGGACAATGGTTTTCTGCTTTTCAGAGAAACCAATGACTTGCATTCGCCACTTTCCGTGTTGTATTATGCGCGATATGCTCAAAAAAAGGAGCTTTTAGAATACTTAGACACCCACAAGCAACACATACAATGTGTAGTGAGTAATTTGACAGAGATTGCAAACAGAGTACAATTTGGGAAAACTCAGTCTCCGTTGTTTTTGGACTATGCCGATGGTGTAGATACCATGGCTTTTTTGTTAGGGCTGTAACCTATTTTAACGGTAAGTAGTACGCTAACGAAAGCATAAAAACAGAATTGGCAAGACTTGCGTTACTGTTTTTAGAAATGTTTGTAAAACTGCGGTTGTATCTAATTTCAGCGGCAAACCTACCTACCGCCTCCGCTGGAAATTCAACACCGGCGCCTATTATGAATCCAACATCTAAAGGTTTGAAAAGCTTAGAGGAATTCGCGTTTATCTCATCTTTTCTTCCACCAACACTATAAGTTCTGGTAGAAGCAGCCAATATTCCAAGATAAGGCCCTGCTGCGGCAAAATATTGCACATTTTTTGGATTGCCAAAATACACTTTGCCGTATACGGGCAAATTGATGTAATGCATCATGTAACGGGCGTTAATTTCGTAAGGGTTAATCATTTCTTTTCCGTTTTCGTCTACAGATTTCAGATACCCTTTTTCTCTTCCACCCCAAAGGCCATACGAAAGTTCGCCAAAAACAGCATACATGTCGTCAAACTTGCATCCAACAACACCACCAAGGGTGTAAGCCATTACGCTTTTGTGAGATAAGCCTGGCTCAGATTTGCCACCAAAACGAGTTATTCCAGTACCCAATCGGCCACCAACTACTAATTCTTGGGCATACATCCATGTTACATTTCCCAACAATAGAGCCGCAAGACAAAAAATTCTCATAACCTTAAGTATCTAAATTAAATCCCAAAGTAGCGTATTATTTCTTAAAATCCATAAAATGAGGCATGCTTTCTAGTTAGTTTCAAAAGATTTGAAACGAAATCAAGATTTTTTCGGGTCGTTCATCACTGTTCCGCATTTGTTGCAAGTGCACAATTTGGGCGAATTGTAAAAACGGTTCATCACTTCGGGAAGTTGTTTCACTATGTCGGTTATTATCAAATATTCCTCGTAAAGCAGATTTTCGCACTTTTCACAGAACCACAAAAATCCGTCTTTTTCGTTGGGTTTGCGGTAGCGCTCTATGACAAGGCCAATGGTGTTGGCAGGCCGCTGGGGCAAATGAGGTACCCTAGGAGGTAGCAAAAACATGTCACCTTCCGAAATAGTAATGTTTTCGGTTTTGCCATTTTGAATAATGCGCAAGTTGAAGCTGCCCTCTAATTGGTAAAAAAGCTCTTCACCTTCGTTGTAATGAAAATCTTTGCGGGCATTGGGACCACCTACCACCATGACTATAAAGTCATCGTTGCCTTTGTACACCTGCTGGTTGCCTACTGGGGGTTTGAGCAAATGACGATTTTCGTCAATCCACTTTTTGAGGTTGAAGGGTTTTGTCATTTTTGTAGGGCGTAATTTTATTCAATAATAAAGTTTTTTTGGTTTTGGATAAACTGAAGGACTTAAAAAAATCGGAAAGAATGTAAAGATTTTGGTAATTTTTTAAAAATTTTAAATCTAATTTTAAAGCAGGAATTCTAGTCAATAGCTCCATTTTAGTACAAAAGCCCATTTGTGAGTTTTCAAATTATATCTTAGTTTTGCCATCCTTATATGGAGATTGTAGCTCAGTTGGTTAGAGCGCCTGATTGTGGTTCAGGAGGTCGTGGGTTCGAGACCCATCTTTCTCCCTCGAAAAGCTACCTAAAATGGTAGCTTTTTTTGTTCTATTTAGAACTGTTTTTTCACTTCCACGTTTCTTCATAGTCTGAAATTACCGAAAAACATAAAGATATATTCATGAATATTGGAGACAAAGTGCGCGAACTGCATGGCCGCAACGAGGGGATTGTGGTAGCCATATTGCCCAATGGGAAGGTGCAGGTAGAGTTGACCGACGGTTTCAACATCCCTTTTTTTAAGAAAGAGTTGGTTGTAGTCTCGCAAATTGAAGAAAAAATTTTTGCCGAAAACGAAACAGAATCAACCTCAGACAAACCCACAAAAGCTCAGATTTTTGCAGAAAGAGGTATTTATTTGGCCAAGACTTTGGTAACAAACAATAAGCATCGGTTTCACTTAATCAACAATTCCGATTTTCAATTGCTTTACACCTCTTTTTTATTGCAAAATTCGAAAGAACTGAAACCATTGCAAGCTGGTATTTTGAACAGAAAAACTGCTTTAGAACTATTTCAAACCGAACAAGCTAGTATTTTAACTGAATCGAAAATTATAATTCAAATCCTCTTTTTTTCGCAAGGCAGAAGTGAAATGCGATTGCCTTTGACAGGGGAAATAGAGTTGAAACTTGCCAATTGGAAAGCAGAAGCCAGCTTGTTGCCTGTTTTGGGAGTAATGGGTACTAAATGGCAATTGGACAACGAGCTTAAAAAGGCTGATGCGCAGGCATTGGGAACCAAACTTTCAGAAAGTTTACCAGCCAAAAGCCAAGTAAAAATTGAAAAGGTGAATGCTGAACTCGATTTGCATATCGACAAACTAACCGACAAGCATTCCAGTTTCAGACCCGACGAAATATTTCGATTCCAAATGCGAGCTTTTGAAAACCATTTGGAAAAAGCTGTTTCAGCAGGTTTGAAAGAGGTGATTTACATACATGGTGTTGGGAGCGGAATATTGAAAGACGAGATTCGAAAAAAATTGTCGAACAATATGTTTGTCAAATATTTTGAAGATGCACCACACCAAAAATATGGACACGGTGCTGTAAAGGTGTTCCTGAAATAAAGTACAATTAAATGGTATATTGCTATCGTATTTTCCTCCACTTTAATGAAGATCCGTTACCAACTCACGTTTCTATTCACCACCATAGTTGCCTCTTTCCTTTTCGTTTTTTGTTTGGCGGTTTATTTTTTTTATGCACAGTTCAGAGAAAGGGAATTTTTTGACCGTTTGCGCGACAAGGCATTGTACACTGCCGAAATATGGGAGTACGAACAAAATGCCAAAGAGCTTTTCAAGTTTATGTATGAAATGAATTTGACAAACTTGTACAGCGAGCAAATACGCATTATCAGAAATTGGCCAAAACCCGAATATGAAAGCGATAAGGAGGTCGAAAGGGTCATCAACGATATTCAATTCAAGCGAATAATGAAGGGTAAAGAATTACACATTCGCAAGGGAGAACGCGAAATATTGGGTTTACTTTATAAAAGCAGTTCAAAAGGTTCTTATGTAATCGTAGTCTCGGCTATCGACAAGTTTGGCCTTAGCAAATTAAATACGCTTTTCCTCATTTTGGCTTCGGGCTGGGCATTGAGTGTTTTTTTCGTGATGATAGCGGGCTATGTTTTTGCTGGTCGAATACTGAAACCTATTTCAGAAATTATTACTGAAGTGAGTGAAATAAGTTTTACCAACATGACCAAAAGGCTCAAAAACAGAAGCGGAAAAGACGAGATTTCCGAGCTTTCTCGCACATTCAACGAACTGCTGGAACGTCTTGACAATTCATTTCAAATGCAGAAAAGTTTTGTGTCAAATGCTTCGCACGAAATACGAAATCCGCTTGCTTCTATCAAAGCACAATTGGATGTAACCCTACTGAAAGACAGGGACAATACAGAATATCAAACCGTGCTACGCTCGTTGCTTCACGACATAGACCGAATGATAAAAATTGCGAATGGTTTGCTCGAATTGGCCAAGGTGAGCGGCGATTTTACGATGCTTCATTTTCAACCTTGTAGGGTAGATGAAATTGTATTGGAAGCAGCCAATACGCTGGTGCGTTACAAGAATGAATGCCAATTCACTTTTGATTACGAAACCATACCCGAAAAAGAGGAAGACTTGTTTGTCGATGCTTCACAAGATTTTTTGTTTTCTGCTTTTTACAACATCATCGACAATGCTTGCAAGTATTCGCCCGACCACAAAGTGGCCATCAGATTGAGTTTTACCGATACTATGCTAGTCATAAGGTTTGAAGACCATGGTATTGGCATTTCAGAAGAAGACAAGAAGCGTATATTCGAACCCTTTTACCGTAGCGATGTAGCTCGCGAATATGCTGGAATTGGCTTAGGACTTTCGCTAGTCCAAAAAATCATCCAACAGCACAAAGGTTCTATTAACTTTCATTCAGAACCTGGTTCTGGCACTTTGGTTACGGTAAAACTATACAAAAAATTCATGTATAGTTAAGCATCTGTTTTTCCGACTTATTTTTGAAATCATGATGCCACTATTTGTCGATTGTTATCTTCCCTTGGCTCTTCCTGGTACGTTGACCTATAAAATGCCCGATGCATTGGAAGGCGACTTGGCAGGGGGAAGTTTGGTGGTAGTGCCAGTAAAAAAATATTTATATACTGGTATCGTAAAAAAAGTACACAATGTTCAGCCTGTTGGGTACGAGGTGGCCGATGTGGTAGAAGTCTTGGAAAAAAAACCAGTACTAACGTCGGCTCAAATAAAATTGCTGGACTGGATGAGTGAATATTATATGGCTCCACCTGGCATTACTTTTCACGCCGCGTTGCCATCAGGCTTCAAAATTTCGACCGAATCTAAAATTCAGATAAACCCAAATTATGAAGAGGAGGAAAAGGAAGAAACCCTCACCACCAATGAGCGTCTATTGATTGAATTGCTCAAAAATACCCCATCCATATCATACTTGGATGCGATGAAAGCTCTGAAAACCAAAACACTATATAAAATACTACTTTCATTAAGAAGAAAAGAGGCCATTTTGCTTTTTGAAGAATACAAGCATTTATACAAGCCTAAAATAGTCCAAAAAGTACGTCTTGCCGAACGTTTTGTGCAAAACAAAGACCTGCTGAAAGCGCTACTTGACAGTCTTGCCGGACAAGAAAAACAAGAAAATATTTTGTTGCGTTATTTGCAAGAAGTGCCCATTTGGAACAATCCCAATGCCAACGAGGCTGGATTGGCTAAAAATATTTTTTCTGGCGCATCGTCTTTGAACACGCTTTTGAAAAAAGGAATTTTTGAAGAGTTCAAGCAAATAATACCAAGAGAGAATGTGGTGCATGAAACATTTCGTGAGCCATATGCACTATCTGAAAATCAGAAGTATGCTCTTGAAGAAATCAAAAACAAGTTTGCCAAACTAGACACCGTTCTGTTGCACGGCATTACTGGAAGTGGCAAAACAGAGGTGTACATTCGTCTAATCAAAGAGCACATGGCTTTGGGCAAGCAAGTGCTTTTTCTGATGCCTGAAATTGCCCTTACAACCCATATGACCGCGCGATTGTCGGCTGTATTTGGCAAGGAACTGGATGTGTACCATTCGCGGCTTTCGGAAAACGAGCGAGTTGAAACATGGAAAAAAGTGCAAAATGACACTTCAAAGTTGGTGTTGGGAGCGCGTTCGGCGGTGTTTTTGCCTTTTCAAAATCTTGGTTTCATAGTGGTCGACGAGGAACACGATACTTCTTTCAAGCAAGGCGAAAAAAACCCCCGGTATCAAGCACGCGACACCGCTTTGGTTTTGGCCAAAATGCACCTTTGCAAAACATTGCTTGGCTCTGCGACACCTTCTCTAGAAAGTTATTATTTAGCTCATAAAGGGACATATGGCTATGTAAAATTGGACAAGAGACATGGTATGGCCGTGTTGCCCAACATCACATTTGCCGATTTGAAATTGGAACGAAAAAACAAAACCAATCCCAACCATCACGGCGAATATTCTAAACAGTTGCTGGCTTCTTTGGAACAGAGTATTGCTCAAAAAGAACAGGCTTTGTTGTTTCAAAACAGGCGTGGTTATGCACCTTATTTGTGCTGCGAATTTTGTGGTTGGGTGTCTATGTGCAACCAATGTTCTGTTTCACTCACCTATCACCAGCGTGAAAAAAGATTGAAGTGCCATTATTGTGGGCACAACGAAAAGGTACACGCGACTTGTCCGGCCTGTGGTGTTGCAAGGTTGAAAACCAAAGGTTTGGGAACCGAAAAAATTGAAGACGATTTAGTGGCATTGCTTCCCACAGCCCGTGTGCAGCGCATGGATCAAGATACGACAAGGGCCAAAAATGCATTCAAAAATATTTATGACGGACTGAATAAAGGAGAAATAGACATTCTAGTGGGAACTCAAATGGTCACAAAAGGATTAGACTTTGAGAATATCAATTTGGCTGGAATTTTAAATGCCGATCAGATGATGTATTACCCCGATTTTAGAGCAAACGAACGCACTTTTCAAATGCTGACCCAGGTGGCGGGTCGCACGGGTAGGCGCGACAAACAAGGGCAAGTCATTGTGCAAACCTACAACCCTGCTCATTATTTGTTGCAGTATCTGCAGGCCAACGACATTCATGGTTTTTACGAAAGAGAGCTACAAGAGAGGGAAAAATTTCATTATCCGCCGTTCACTCGTCTTGTAAAATTGGTTTTCAAAGACAGAAATAAAGAAGTATGCCGCGAAGCTGCTCATTTTTTGGGCAAAATACTCAGCACACAATTTGGCAACTATCGTGTGTACGGCCCCGAATGGCCACCAATAGACCGTATAAATAATTTTTTCCTCATGGAAATATTACTGAAATTCGAGCGAGAAAAGGTGGATATTGCCAAGGCTAAATCTTTGCTCAACAAATCGATTTTCACATTCCAAACCCAAAACGAATTCAAGTCAACCCAATTGATATTGGACGTTGACCCTTATTAGCCCCAATTCTATGTTCAAAAAAAACATCCTAAATATCCTCTTTTCATTGTGTGTAATGGCTTCTGTTTCAGGTCAAAATGCCCCAGTGTATTTTGTCACGAAAACTGCCAATTTTGGAAAAGTAGTAGAGGAGATAGAAAAAATTCGCTACGATTTTGTCTTTTTCAACAAAGGCGATGACCCCATCAAAATACAAAAAGTTGTGCCTTCTTGCGGTTGCACAGCGGCCGAATACTCACAAGTTGCCATACCACAAGACAGTGCTGGTCATGTGCGCGTTGTTTACAACACGGTAAATCGTCCGGGTGAAATCAATAAAACTGTTTCTGTTTATTTTGAAGGCTATGAAACCCCCGTTATTCTCTTTTTGAAAGGCATCGTAGTGATAAATCAGCGACTTATTGAAAGAGAGTTGGTGCATCCTTTTGGAAATCTTCGTTTCCAATCCAAGTATTTGAATTTGAAGACGGTAAGAAACCGACAGCCCGAAAAAAGGCAATTTGAATTTTACAATGCAGGAAAAAAAGATGTAAAAATATTGAAGATTTCGTACGACACATCCTTTATGAAAGTGAAGTTGAACAAGTTTGATTTGAAAAGCCAAGATATTGCCAAAATCGACGTTATTTACGACGCGGTAGCCCGCCACGATTGGGGTTTTGTGAGCGACACCATTACCATATTTACTTCCGACGATTCCATGTCGGTAAAGCGCATACCACTTGCCGCCCATATCGAAGAATATTTTGCACCGCTAGATGCCGCATCGGCAGCCAAAGCGCCCAAAATAAAATTTGAAAAACAAGAACAGCATTTGGGCACCGTGAAGGAAGGGGCAACTGTTAGTTTTAATTACAAATTTACCAACGAGGGCAAACAAGATTTAATCATTCGCAAGTTGGTACCAGCCTGTAGCTGCATTTCTTTCGAAACCCCAAAATACGAATTGGCGCCTGGTGAAAGTAGTTTTGTGCGACTTACTTTGAATACCAAAGACCGTGAGGGAATACAAAACAAGCATCTTACCATCATTACCAATTCACCTTCAAACCCAAGTGTTAATTTGTGGATGAGGGTAAATGTTACAAAATAATTTCATTTATATGCGTCTTTTAATCTGTTTGTTCTCTTTGCCGTTTATGGTACTAATGGCTTGTACCGACGAAAATAAAGTACCTGAAAACCTGTTACAGCCAGCTAAAATGGCGGAAATCTTAGAAAATCTACATTTGGCCGAGGCGTATGTGAATTCCAATTTTCAGTATTCCGATTCTTCAAAATTTGTGTATAAAAGGTTGGAAGATTCTATTCTAAAAGCACAAGGCACCCAATTGGCAGTTTTCGATTCAAGTATGCGGTTTTATCAAAAAAATATAAAATTGCTCGATGAGGTGTATGCGATGACTGTCGATAGCCTTAGTTTGAAAGAGGCTTTGTACAAGTAATTTTGGTTGATAAAAATCATCTTGTAAGCACGTTTTATTCGCTTAATTTTGCATTTGTTCGCACTAAGACTGAAACTTAGCACGTTGCAACATGAAAAAACATATTGTACTTCTTTACTATTGCTATTCGCCTATAGAAAATCCTGAAGAGTTTCGCGAAGAGCATCACTTGTTTTGTCTTTCTCTAAATTTGGTAGGCCGCATTATTGTGGCCAAAGAGGGCATCAACGGCACAATTTCGGGCACAAAGAAAAGCTGCGAGGAATACATGCGAGTGCTGAAAACTGACCCTCGATTTTCGAAAACTGATTTCAAAGTCGACGAGTCCGACACTCCAACATTTGCCAAAATGCACGTTAGGGTGAAAACTGAAATTGTACATTCCAGTCTTTTGGACATTGATCCAAACAAGCGTACAGGAATTCACTTAGAACCTTCAGAATTCAAAGCAATGAAGGAACAAGACGATGTGGTGGTGTTGGATGTGCGTTCTAATTACGAACATAGTATTGGACATTTTAAAAATGCGGTAACGTTAGACATTGAAAATTTTAGGGAATTTCCTGATAAAGTAGCCGAACTAGAAAAGTACAAGGACAAGAAGATTCTAACCTATTGTACAGGCGGCATCAAATGTGAAAAAGCCAGTGCGTATCTTCTCGAAAAAGGCTTTCAAAATGTATATCAGTTGCACGGCGGTATCATCAAATACGGTATAGAGGCCGGAGGCGAGGATTTTGAAGGCAAATGCTATGTTTTCGACAATAGAATCGCTGTAGATGTTAATTCGGTAAATCCAGTTGTAGTTTCCCAATGTTATATATGTGGCACAAAATGTGATAGAATGGTGAATTGCGCTAATCCAGTTTGCAATAACCATGTGCCAGTGTGTGAAAAATGTGGTTGGAAAATGGAAGGTGCTTGTTCGGCCGAATGCAAATGTCACCCTGAGAAAAGAGCTTATGATGGTACGGGCTATTATGCTAAAGTATCGAACGGATACAATCCTTACTTGAACGCAAAAGGAAGAAACAATTCCAAGAAAGAGACTAACTCAGAATGTTAGTTGAATGAAGTGGTAGGTTGTACAGGAAGATTCAATACTCTTTTATTTTTCTGTTCGTCAAATTTTTCAAACACAGAATTGTTGCTTTTGTATTCTGGTACCATCTGCTTCATTTGCATCACCATGCGCTCTTCTTCGCCTTTATCGTAGTATTTCATCAGTTTCGCCATATCTTCTTGAACTTGGGTAAATTCTTGATGACGTACTTTGGCAATCATGATTTTTGGATGGTGTGTAGGCAAGGTATTTTCTTCGTTATTCAACAATTCTTCGTACAATTTTTCGCCAGGTCGTAGTCCAGAAAATACCAGTTGAATGTCTTTTCCAAGAATAAGTCCCGATAACTTGATCATTTTTTTTGCCAAATCCACTATTTTAATCGATTCGCCCATGTCGAACAAGAATATCTCACCTCCTTTTCCAATGGCACTCGCTTCCAAAACCAGTTGGCTTGCTTCGGGAATGGTCATAAAATAACGGGTGATTTCAGGGTGGGTTACAGTTATTGGGCCCCCCTCGGCAATTTGTTTTTTGAAGCGGGGTATTACCGAACCATTTGAACCAAGCACATTGCCAAACCTAGTAGTAATAAAACGTGTTGAAGTTTCTGAATCACCATCTAATGAAAAACTATTCAGAGATTGAATGTAGATTTCAGCCACTCTTTTGGAAGCGCCCATTACGCTTGTGGGGTTCACGGCTTTGTCGGTCGAAATCATGATAAATTTCTTAGTCATGTGTTTTATCGACAAGTCGGCAAGGTTTCGAGTGCCCAAAATATTGGTATGTACCGCTTCAGATGGGTTTTGTTCCATAACAGGCACATGTTTATACGCTGCTGCGTGGAAGACGATTTCAGGTTTGTGTTCCTCAAACACCCTTTCCATTTTTTGCAAGTTGCGTACATCTGCCAATATAAGAACGCGCGCGCATTTGAAATTATGGTCTTGAAATTCCATGTCCATGTCGTACAAAGCCGATTCAGACTGGTCGACCATGATGAGCAAACTTGGTGAGAAATGGGCAATTTGACGGCACAACTCGCTACCAATAGAGCCAGCAGCACCAGTTACAAGTATTCTTTTTTTGTTTACTTCTTCTTTGATAACCGTATTGTCCAAACTAATAGCTTCACGTCCCAGTACGTCCTCAATTTTTACATCTTTTATTTGCTTTAAGCTCAACTCACCGTTTATCCATTTTTCAACTGGAGGCACATTTCGTATTTGTACACCATACGACAAGCAAGTGTCGATGATTTTTTTCTTGCCTTCGGCCGATACTTTCTGAATGGCAATGATGACAAGCTCAACATTTTTAGTTTTGATTAGCTCTTCCAGTTTTTTACGGGCACTATAAATGGTCACACCATCTATCATACCACCAGATTTGCTCGGTTTGTCATCTACAAAAGCAACCACATTGTAATTCATACTGGTGTCTTGGTCCAGTGTTTTTTTAGTAATAATGCCGGCTTGGCCTGCGCCGTAAATAATGACATTTATTTTCTCGGCATTTTGTGTTTTCCACTCGTAATACGCGATTTTAGCCACTATACGGAAACTTGCCATAAACAATGTGGAAGCTAAAAAGTCGATAATCAGTATCGAAGTGTGAATGAGGAGGTGTCCAAACTGAAGGTACAAGCCAAGATTGATAACGGAAAGGACTACAAAACTAGAGGTAAGTGCATAAAAAATGCGTTTGGCATCTTCTACACTTGTGTAACGAATAATACCAGTATAACTTTTGAAGTAAAAGAAAGAGAAAAACTTCACGGTGCATATCACACAAATGGAGGTGTATATGTCGTTCCATATTTCTTTGGGCAGACTTTCCAAATTGTACCTCAAGAAGTAAGCGACCAATACGCTCAAAAGGCATATCAGTATGTCCACTTGTAAGACAAGGTACTTGGGCAGTCTATATATAAACTTCTGAATCACGTCCGTTTTTTTACGCATATATCCGACCTTTAATCGTCAATGTAAATACCTAAATGCTAACCACTTCGATTTCCGATGTAATTTTTTTGACCAAACCTTGTAATACTTTGCCAGGTCCGCACTCTACAAAGCAGCTTGCTCCATCTTCCACCATGTTTTTTATACTTTCTGTCCATCGCACAGGAGAAGTCAGTTGTTTTATCAAATTGGATTTGATTTCGGCCGAATCGCTGTGAGGTTTTGTCGTAACGTTCTGATATACAGGACAGATTGGTTTTGAAAAATTTACTGATTCTATCGCTGCTTTTAGTTCATCTTCTGCAGGTTTCATGAGAGGAGAGTGAAAAGCTCCACCAACTTGTAAGATTAAAGCTCTTTTAGCACCAGCTTCCTTCAGTTTTTCGCATGCAGTTTCTACTGCTTTTACCGAACCTGATATAACCAGCTGTCCTGGACAGTTGTAGTTGGCGGCTACAACCACACCTTCTTTTACCGACTTGCATATCTCGTCTACCAAGCTGTCGTCGAGTCCCAATACGGCGGCCATAGTGCCCGGTTCGGCCTCGCAAGCTTTTTGCATGGCCATGGCTCTTTTGTACACCAACTTTAGTCCATCTTCAAAACTGATCGAATTTGCCGCCACAAGGGCCGAAAACTCGCCCAATGAATGCCCGGCCACCATGTCGGGCTTGAATTCATTGGCGGCTTTTGCCATAGCTACTGAATGAAGGAAGATGGCGGGTTGCGTTACATTGGTTTGACGCAAATCGTCGTCGCTGCCTTCAAACATTATTTTGGTGATGTCAAAACCCAGTATATCGTTGGCTTGTAAAAACAATTCTTTTGAAGCCTTATGGCTTTCAAAAAGTTCTTTTCCCATTCCTGAAAACTGAGATCCCTGACCAGGGAAAATGTATGCTTTTTTCATCTTAAAATAGATAATGAAAAGTGTTAGAAAAAAACGTAGGGTTACAAATCTAAAGAAAGCGCATGTAAAAAGCAAGAAGATGGCTGATTACTAGATAGTAACGAGATATTATACAAATATTATTTTATCTTAAAAGTTGAATCCAGCCTTTGATTTCTTCAACTTGCTCATTTGTGTCAGATGAAAAGAATTTTACGTTTGCCGTGTAAAAGTAAACCCCTTCGGGTAAACCCGAGCCATCCCAATTCAAATAAATATCGTCGTTCTTTTCAAAAACCTTGGTTCCCCAGCGATTGAACACCTTGAATTTTACCGATTCAACAAAAAGAGGTGATGGAGGTATTGGGCGAAAAAGATCGTTGGTGCCCGACCCGTCGGGGGTAAAAACATTGGGTAGTTCATATTTTCTGCAGTTGGCCACACACACTTTATTGCTTTTTTTACTTTCGTTGCCCACATTGTCTGTTGCGGTTACCGTATAACAACCCGAAAGACTTATATTTTTAGGATGGGAGAATGTTTGGTTAGAGTTCGTGTCAATAGTTGAAAGAAATTGCATGTCTTTATCTTCAGTAGTGGCAGAAAAATATACCTTGTAAGAAACCACCTGCATACAAGGTACTGTGGTCGATTTCGACCAATTCAACACATTTTTGTAAGGCGGTGCTTGGTTGAAACCAGCGCAATCGTATGATATTTCTTGAAGAGTGGGCGCTTGCGGAGGTATGGATGTTTTGATAGTGCCAATAGCGGTGTAGGAATTATTTAAAAGTACCACTGGATTTACTTCTATGTTGGCATAGCTACCCGAAGTGGTCACATAATATTGAAAGGTATCGCAGGCAGAAAGGGCTTGCCCCTTGTATGTTTTGAAATCGTTGTATGAAAATAGCTTGTTGTTTTGTTTGAATCTAACTTTGGCAACAGTGTCAAAAGCTTGCTCGGTTTTTTTCTTTCGTAGTATATAGTGCAATGAATCGATGTTGTTGGACCAGGGAGTTTGTGCCGACCATGTAAGCCCAATTCCATTTTCAATAGGTTTAGCAAAAAGTTGCACATTGCCCACTATTTCGGAAGAGTCGGTAAGGGTTACGGTACTTCCCTTTTTTCGATAAAAAAACTTGACATAGTAGGCATTATTGGCAGGTAACTGAACATCAGCGTCAAGGAAAAAAGTGTCTATTAAGACATTTGTTTCAGGGAAATCGTGCACTAGGCTAAAGATGGTTTCTGATGTCTTCTTCTTGTAAAGCTTGTATTGGTATGGGCCTTGCATTTTGCTTGTATCAACTGGTTTTTGCCAAGCCACAGTCACTACATTTTTTTCTGGATTTTCGAATGAGACTTTTGTAATGACGGGGATAATCAAAGGCATCGAAATGCAGGTATTCGAGGATGGATAAGAAAGCGAACTCAGACCAACACCATCTTGAAATTGGGCTGCTATGGCATAGGAATAAGTATTTCCTCGTTTGGCTGTTTTATCTACAAAACTAGTTTCGGCAATGCCCACGCTGCCTATTAGGGTGTAATTTTCGTTTGGCGGCCCTGTCAAACAATTCTTGATGCTTACCACATCGCAGCCCACTTTTCGGTATATCTGCATTTTGGTTCCTTGGTTTGGGCAAGAGTACGAATCCCAGGAAAGTGAAATTCTGGCCGAGTCTATGTCTGTTGCTTTCAAACCAGTAGGACTCGCACCTGAAACAGTGATGAAAAAAGATTTGATGTCGGAAAGTGGGTTACTGCCACTTGCTACCAAATCGGTGGCTTTTAAAAATACCTGATAAGGTCGCTTTCGAATGTCCAAACAAGTGGGATTCCATTCAAACTTTTTCGAAAATGGAGTTTGCACCGCAAAGGCAGGCTCAAGTTTGGCCTTATTTGGCAATGCGGTCGATTCGAACAATTCCCCGTAGGAGCTAAGCGTAACAGGGTTCAAATCAGGGTCAGTTACCAAAATATTGGCATTGTATAGCTTGTTGGGCACAATGCACACATCGGCAGATACAGTAATGACGGGAGGCCTATTTCTTCCAACTTTTACCTCTATTTGCATGTCGCGAATGGTGTAGCTTATTCGTACTTTGGAACTGCCAAAAGTCCGCCATTCTTCTATGATAAAAGCCACATTGTACAATCCCGGACTGGCCGGCGCGTTCCATACTATGTCCCCTGTTTTGGAATTTACGCTGTAAAAAGCGGGAGATAAACCGTCTTCGGTCGTTCCCGAGGCTACCAAACTAGGGTCTGCATATTCTGGGGCAAAAATTCCTTGAAAAATTTGTGGAGTGTATGGGCGGTACGAAATGCTGTCGCCGTCTATGTCATATGCCCCTGGATTGTGTACAAAACGAACATATTGTTCGGCAAGGTCTATGGGAGGCAAGGTAAGTTGTGGTGTGTGATTGTTGTTGTAGCCTTGTTCAACATTTATTTCCATGGCGATATAAAATGCCAGATTAACCGAGGCGCCTCCACCCAGGTTGGCAATACCAGCATTTCTATTTTCGTCAAAATACCCTACAGTAAAACGCTGGTCGCCTGGATAGATGTGTTCGAAAAGATATACAAATAGATAGGTATTGTTTCCTACATCGGTCACGCTGCTGTAGGGGTTTTTGTCTGAAGAACCATCTCCATAAGTTAAGGTGGCGCAGTTGGCTAGTCTCCTGTCACAGTCGGTTGTGTTAGTGCCCGAAGCTTCCACCTTCGACTTGTCGCAATACACGTTTAATGTAAATGATATTTTTCTGTTGTTTGTCGATGAAACTGTTGCAAACAAGTCGGCTGCCTTTATGTGGGTGGCATAGCTTTTCAAGGATGCACACAAGACCGCAATCGAGAAGATGTATTTCAGTGTTGGCAAAGAAGTTGTTTTTTTAATCTGCCAATTTACATTTTTATAGCATTGAAGAGCAGGGCAAACCTTGTGAGAAAGCCTATCTCAAAAACTTTTTTTCTTCTACCCCAATTCCAAACAAGGCAAAATCGTACTTGACTGGGTCATTGGCATCAAAAAATTTCAGGTTATCGGTAAGCTCCAAAGCACTTAGCCAGTCTGTTTGTTTTCGTGCAAGAAGCCCCAAATCGCGTGCCACCCTATCTACATGCACATCGCAAGGACAAACCAGCTGAGCAGTTTTTATATTTTTCCAAATGCCGAAATCTACTCCATTACGGTCTTTTCGTACAAACCATCTTAGCATCATGTTCAATCTCTTGCAGGCCGATTTTCTTTTGGGTGTTGGAATGTGTTTTTGAGTGCGTGCAGGAAAGTATGGCAACGAAAAAAACCGACTATGAAAATGTATCAGGTGCTTTTCGGTGTTGGTTTCCATTTCAGCACTGGGAAACAGAAATGCTTCCTCAAGACTTTGATGTTTTTGATAAAATTCTTTCAGAAAGCTTAAGAAGTACAAAGTATCGGTGTTATTGAAAGTGCGGTGTTTGAATTGCATGAGCTTTTTTAGGTCTTTTTCTTCGTGATTTTTTACAAAATCATACGGACTGCCATCCATTAGCGCCACTAGTTCTTTGCATTTGGCTACAATTGTTTTTCGTTGCCCCCATGCCAATACGGCGGCCCAAAACCCCATTATCTCGATGTCCTGTTTTTTTGAAAAAAGGTGGGGGATACAAATGGGGTCATCGACAATAAATTGGGGTTGGTTGAACTTTTCGTATTTCTCGTCCAAAAAATCTTTGAGATTCTGAGAAAATACTTTTTGGCTCAAAGCTCGTTAGTTTTTAACTGTTCGATAGTTTCCTGAACGATATGGCAAAATTGCGTTATCTGGTTTTCTAGTTCAACACTGTCTTTTTCTTTTAGGGCTTCTTGCATAATGGACTGTAGGTAAGGCTTTGCCACGTGCACACCCATCGAATCGATGGTGGGTTTTACTTTGTGTAAGTGCAGGTAAAGGTTCTTCCAGTCCTTTCTTTGGTAGTTTTCTTGAATGTCTTGCAAAATGGGCGGGGTCGTTTGGTTGAAAAGCTCGATTAGAGTTCGTTTGAACTGTATATTACCGTCTATCAAGATGTTAAGCGGCTCTAAATTGTAATGTATATCCGACATGCACTTCGTTTTTTCTTTTCTACGAGGCTGCCGTTTTAAATGTTCCTAACTATTCTCAACAATTTTCCGAAGTATGGCTTGCTGTTGGCTAGAGCACCTTTTCGACTCCAACATGGCTTCGGCAATTGTTTTCATAAGGGGTGGGTATTTCTTTAGTTTGGCAAGCTCAGACACGATAACATCTCGGTCTTCCTGCAAATTTTTATTGTTTCTTAAAAATGCTGGCAAGCGATGTTCAATTGAAAAACGCAAAAAACGAAGTTCTATATCGTATGGCGTTTTTCCAATGGCTTCTTCTAGCCTGTCTTGCGATTTGTTCAAATGCGTGATTTTCTTGTAAGGGTTGTCTTCGTGTTTGGCCAAAAGGGCATCGGTAGCGCCCAAATAACCCAAATAGATGGGTGGCAAGGAAGCGTTTGAAACATTCAATTGCTGATAAAGTACTTTGGCTTTTGCCCAATTTTCCATGCTTTGCTGAAATGATATTCTTATCTCATCCAATGGAGGCAATAATTGGGTAGAGAAAAACAACAGTATGGATAGCAACATGTTAGATAAATCGATATTTGAACCAAGATTTTAAGAAAAGCCAAAATTTTTCTTCGTTCGGTATTCGAACCCTTGCGTTTTGAATAGTAGAAATAGGAAGTGATTGTATCTTTTTGAACAGAGATTTGTAATAAATATAGGCCAAATACACGCCAAATCTAGCTCCTAAGGGAAGTTGAACTATTCCTTTGTAGGCTTCATCGAAATCGGATTGAATGTCGTCTTCGATTTGTTTTTTAGCTTGAATAGTGAAATGTGTAAAATTCACATTGGGAAAATAGGTGCGTCCACGCTCCTGGAAATCGCTTTTTACATCACGCAAGAAGTTTACTTTCTGAAAAGCTGCTCCAAGTTTTTGGGCAAAAGGTTTCAAATGTTGGTATTGAGCTTCGTTGCCTTCGCAAAACACTCGTAGGCACATGAGTCCTACCACCTCTGCCGACCCATATATGTAAGTTTGATAAGAATTGGGGCTATGTTCGGTTTCGCTCAAATCTACCTCCATACTGTATAAAAAAGCCTCTATCAGCTCCTTTTCAATCTTATATTCGTTTACCACAAGTTGAAACGAATGTAGGATTGGATTTAGACTTATTCCTCTTTCGATGGCTCGGTATGTTTCGGTCGTAAATTCGTTCAATAACAAAGATTTGTCCTTGTCGTGAAAGGTATCCACAATTTCGTCGGCGTAGCGTACAAAACCGTAAATGGCATAGATAGGCAATCTGAATTTTTTGTGCAATGACTTGATTCCCAACGAAAAAGAGGTGCTGTATAGATTGGTAACCAGTTTGCTACACTGAAGATTGGCTATGTCATACAATTGCGTGCTCATTCAAAATTCGTTCGGTTGCTAACTTAGAACTTATCACGACAATAGGCAAACCAGTACCTGGCACTGTCGAAGCGCCTACATAATAAAGATTGCCAAAATCTTCGTCTTTGTTCGAAGGCCTCATGTATCCTACTTGGTTCAGGCCGTGCGCCAGTCCCAAACCGCTGCCTTTGTATAGGTTGAATTTTTCTTCCCACTCTATGGGAGTTAAAATTGTTTTAGACAAAGTGTTGGATTTTAAATCGTACCCAATCCTTTTTCCTAGGTCGGCGATGATGGTGTCGGCAAGCTCTTCGGCATCGTTCCAATCTGGCTTGTACCTACGGTCGGGCACAGGACAAAGGATGAAGATGTTTTCACATCCTTCAGGTGCACATCCTGTGTTGTATTTCGAACTTACATTTACGTAGTAGTAAGGTTTTTCTGGAGAAACCGAGGTTTTGAAAATTTTGCTTGAGTATTCTTTGAAATTGTTGCCCAAGAAATAATTGTGGTGGTGTAATCCATCCAACTTACCTTTCACACCCAAATAAATGGTGAAAGGCGCTAGTGTCCAATCTTTTTTGTCTAGTTTCTTTTCTGAATAATTGGATCTGTTCAACACTTTTCCTCTGAAAGCAGCAGCATCGGAGTTTACCACATACACATCGGCTGTCCAAAGTTTGCCATGTTGGTCTACAAAACCTTCCAACTTTTTGTTTTGGTTTCGTACTTCTTTTATTTCGGTGTTGAAATGAATACGTACATTTCTGGCTTCCAGCAGTTTGACTACTTCTTCCGTAATTTTGTACATGCCACCTTTTACATTCCAATAACCGTCGTGTTCCAACTCGGTGTAATTCAGCAAACTGTAAACAGCAGGTGTGTCAAAAGGAGTTGCGCCAAGAAAGAATGCGACCAAGGAGAAAATAATCTTCACTTGTTCGGACTCGAAATGGTTGCCCAATTCAGACCACATGCTGCGGAAAAGTTTGGGTGTATGTTTCAACGGAACTTTCGACATACCAAGACCATAATCTAACCAGCTGTCGAAATTTCGTTTTATGACTTTGTCCTCTGTATCGTGGAATAATGCTTTTGCTTGCGCCAAATACCCTTTAATCTTGGGCAAAAAATTAGGTTCCATTTCTTGGAACTCTTTGGCAAGCTTTATTAAATCTTTGTATATATAATAAGGTTCTTTTTTGCCTTCGAAAAAGACAGTGTACACTGGGTCTAGTTCGTTGAATCTTAAAGGGTTTTCTATTTCACAAAATTTGAATAGTTCGTCAAACTCATAGCTCATGCTAAAAAAAGATGGACCCATGTCGAACGTGAATCCATCTTTTTGCAACTGGTTCAATCTGCCGCCAGGTTGATGGTATTTCTCTACTATTTCTACTTCGTACCCTTTGCTTGAAAGCCGAAGAGCTGTAGCCAAGCCCCCCAAGCCGCTTCCTACTACCAGAACTTTTTTAGCCATTTTGACTGTTATAATACATTAATTTAAATTCATGTTTGAATAGACCCTTAGTTTGTCTTTCAGCATTTTACGGGCAATGTGAATACGATTTTTCACAGTTCCAATTGGAATAGCCAAGTAATCGGCGATTTCATTGTACTTGTACCCGTTGAAGTACATCATAAAGGGGACTTTAAACATGTCGTTGATACTTTCAACTGCTTTGTTTATTTCCTCGCTGGCAAAGGTATTCAAAGCGTGGTTATGAATGGTAAGACTGCTTGAATTTATGTAGTGCAGGTCATCTGTAGTATCTATGAAAGTGTTTTTCCTCACCATCTTTTGGTAATTGGTAAGAAAAGTGTTTTTCATAATGGTGTACAACCAAGCTTTCAGATTGGTGCCATCGGTAAATTTGTCTCTGTTTAAGAATGCTTTTACCATGGTGTCCTGCAATAGGTCTTTCGCATCATCCAAATCTCTTGTCAGCTTTAGCGCAAATGGTTTCAAAGATTTTGAAGCCTGATTGATAGAATAGTTGAATTCGATTGCTGTCATGGCTATTTTGTTTAATAATCAGATACAAATATTAAACAAAGATGGATTAATCACAACATTTTGTTTAAAAAATTTTTAAAAAAGTTAAACAAAAAAGTGAATATCACTAATTCACTGCCAAGTAGTGCGCTCCTTTTGCAGGATATTTACTTTACAAAATTGGGGTGTATCGCGTCTTTTTCTGATATAATGGGCTGTTGTGTTGGCCATTGTATGCCAAATAATGGGTCGTTCCAGCGAATACCTCTTTCTTTGCCAGGTGTATAAAATTGAGACACTTGGTAAGCCACTTCCACATTGTCGACCAAAGTGATGAATCCGTGAGCAAAACCTTCGGGAACATAAAGCATTCTGTGGTTTTCTTCTGTGAGTTCTACCGAAATGTGCTCGCAATAAGTGGGCGAGTTTTTCCTGATGTCGATGATTACATCCAAAATGCTGCCTCGGGTGCAGCGTATCAGTTTGGCTTCTTCTGCACCGTCAATTTGGAAGTGCATGCCCCGCAAAGTGTGTTTTTGTTTGGAAAGAGACATATTGCTTTGGGGCATGTGGGTACTTAGGCCATGTTTTGAAAATTCATCGGCGCAATAAGTGCGCGCAAAAAATCCGCGTTCATCTTCTCTTTTTTGAAGATCAATTATAAAGGCTCCTTTTAGTTTCGTTTCGGTGAAAATCATTTTTATGGGTTTTCAATGTTTATGAATTCCAAATTTCAGTTTTTGTGTTTGATATTTTGACAAAGCCAGCGATTTTCTTTCGTCAGCTGTATTGTTTTACAAATTATGCTTTAGTCAAAATAATATTCTGAATTTAGTGAATAAGAAATGCATAAAGTTCTGAATGGTGCCTTTGCAAATGCACAACACAAAATATTATGTAATTTTACGATCTTTATTTATTTGGGCAAATGAACAAATACGACAATTTCGAGACGCTAGCGGTGCGCATTCAAACCGAAAATTCGCACAACAGAGAACATTCTGCGCCCATATACATGACATCGAGTTTTGTGTTTGAGGATGCCGAGCAAGCGCGCGCACTTTTTGCCGACGAAATTGAGGGGAACATATACACGCGTTTTTCCAATCCCAACAGCTCCGAATTTATCGAGAAAGTTTGTGCCATGGAAGGTGCGGAAGATGGCTTTGCGGTGGCTTCGGGCATGAGTGCCATGTTTACGAGTATGGCTGCTTTTCTAAAAAATGGCGACCATTTGCTCATTTGCCGTTCGGTTTTTGGTTCTACGCATCAAATTGTATCTCAGATATTTCCTCGTTGGGGTATTCAGCATACCTACGTAGACATAGACCAACCTGAAAATTGGGAAAAACACATACATCCCAACACCAAAATGATTTTTTTGGAAACGCCATCAAACCCCAGCCTCGATTTGATAGATTTGGAATGGGTGGGAAAATTGGCCGCCAAACACAACTTAATATTGAATGTTGACAATTGTTTTGCGACACCCTATCTGCAAACTCCTTTAAAGTGGGGATCTCATTTGGTCACGCATTCGGCCACCAAATTTATGGATGGGCAAGGTCGTGCAATAGGGGGTATAATTGTGGGAAGTAAAGAACTAATCAAGGAAATTAGGTTTTTTTCCAGGCACACAGGCCCTTGTCTTTCGCCTTTCAATAGTTGGATTTTATCCAAAAGTTTGGAAACACTGGCTGTGCGCATGGACAGGCATTGTGAGAACGCATTGAAATTGGCGCAGTGGCTAGAAACTCATCCAGAAGTGGAAAAAGTGAAATATCCATTCTTGCCTTCACATCCCCAATACGAATTGGCGAAAAAGCAGATGCGTCAAGGAGGTGCTTTGGTCACGTTTTACGTGAAAGGTGGTATCGAAAAGGGACGCAACTTCTTGAACAATTTGAAAATGATGTCCTTCTCCGCCAACCTTGGCGACACGAGAAGTATTGCCACCCATCCAGCCAGCACTACCCATTCTAAGCTAACTGATGCTGAAAGAGCGCAAGTAGGCATTATGCCCGGCTTGATACGTATTTCGGTAGGTTTGGAGCATATCGATGATATTATCAAGGATGTGGAGCAGGCCTTGAAATAAGGTTATTTCCTTAGATTCTCCTTGAACACTTTTCTGAATTTTTCCAATTTAGGCTGAATAACATACGCACAATAGGGCTGACTTTTATTTAGGTTGTAGTAGTTTTGATGGCAGTCTTCGGCTGGATAAAATTTGCTGGCGGCGCTAATTTCGGTTACTATTGGGTTTGACCACGCGCCCGATTTGTTCAGTTCTGTTTTGTATTTTTCTGCCAAAGATTTTTGTGTTTCGTTATGGTAAAAAATAACCGAACGGTACTGCGTTCCCACGTCATTTCCTTGTCTGTTTAGCTGCGTGGGGTCGTGGCATTGCCAAAAAACAGCCAACAATTCTTCATAGCTTATTTTGGCAGGGTCGTAATATACTTGAATTACCTCGGCGTGGCCCGTAGTACCCGTACATACTTGTTTGTAGGTTGGATTGGCTATTTCCCCACCTTCATATCCTGAAATTACTTTAAGCACACCGTCCAATTCCAAAAACACCGCTTCCACGCACCAAAAACATCCAGCTCCAAAAGTTGCGGTGTCTGCCATTGCATTATTTTCCATTTTTAACGATTTAGATTCCGAAAGGTCTTGCGTTTTCGATTGGCAAGAAAAAAGTAAAAGAAGGATTGCGAAGAAATTGTTTAGCATTTTTAAAGAGTCAAATTAACCGTTTGCCTCCAAATATTTTTCCCATTTTTCAACTAGCTGGGTAAATTCTGCTGGCAGTGGACTTTCGAACTGCATAAACTTTTTCGTAGATGGGTGAATAAAACCTAATGATTTTGCGTGTAAAGCCTGTCTTGGCATTATTTTGAAACAGTTCTCGACAAACTGGGCGTATTTTGCAAAAGTAGTGCCCTTCACAATTTTGTTGCCTCCATATGTTTCGTCGTTAAAAAGCGGGTGCCCGATGTGTTTCATATGCGCCCTTATCTGATGCGTTCGTCCTGTTTCTAAATTACACTGAATCATTGAAACATAGTACATGGGTTTTAGCATTTTGTAATGCGTGATGGCATTTTTCCCTTGACTGGCATCGGGAAAAGCCGCCACTACTCTTCTGTCTTTTTCACTTCTTCCAAGGTGCACATTTACAGTGCCTTCAAACGCATCGGGCTGTCCCCACACTATCGCAATATAGGTTCGTTCGATGCTGTGGTCGAAAAATTGTTTGGCCAAGTGCGCCATTGCAAATTCTGTTTTGGCAATGACCAAAAGGCCCGAGGTGTCTTTGTCTATGCGGTGCACAAGACCAGGCCTACCTGTGCCATTTCGTCCGGTGGGTAAATTTTGAAAATGAAAGGCAAGTGCGTTTACTAGTGTGCCAGTGTAATTGTTGTAGGCAGGGTGTACCACCATCCCTGCCGGTTTGTTCACTACCAGCAAGTCGTCGTCTTCGTAAAGTATATCCAAAGGAATATCTTCGGGCAACACGACATCTTCGCGCGGTGGTTGGCTCAACAATACTTTTACAACATCATTGGGTTTTATCTTATAGCTGTTTTTGGTAGGCTTGTCGTTAAGTTGCACGGTGCCTGCCTCAATAGCAGCCTGAATTCGAGAACGGGTAGAATTTTGGATTCTATCCATCAAAAATTTATCAAGTCTTATGGCGCTTTGGCCTTTGTCGGCTACAAAGCGGTAATGTTCAAAAAGCTCGTCTTCTTTTTCGTCGAAAATATCGGGCTGAAATTCAGGATTTTGGGTCATGGGAGCAAATATCGCCAATCCTACAGGTATATTTTACAAAACGAATAATTTCAGGTAAAAAGCCTCCCATCTTTCTTTGCTGTAATTATCCCGCAAGGTTTCATTTCCTAGTTTGCCCATTTTTTCTCTGAGAGAAATATTTTTTACCAGTTCTAATATGTTCCGTTTCCACTCTTCTTTGGTGTGGCAAATAAAGCCATTTGAGCCATTAAAAATCATTTTTTGATTTACATTCGTGGGGCTGGCCAATGCTGGAATAGCAAGCGCCATGTATTGCAATATTTTAAATCCGCACTTTCCTTCAGCCCAATCATCTTGTCCCAGCGGCATCAAACCTATGTCTACATGGGCTAAATCTTTCCATTCTGTTTCTTTTTGCCACAAGATGAATTCAAAGTTTTTTAAGCGCAATACTGGGTTTTTGTCGGCAATCACAACAAAACGAAAGGCGATTTCTTTTTCCAAGTCTTGCAAAACTGGAAATAAAGAATGCAAATATTTCAATGTAGAATGGGTGCCTGTCCAGCCGATGGTTGTTGGTAGTTGTTTGTTGGTGGTTTCTGATTCAAGATTTGTAGCTGGTACTTTTTTGGTATCTAGTGTGGTAGGAAGAAAAAGTACATTTGAGTGGAACTGTTTGGCGTAATCGCACAGGAAATCATTTCCACACGTTATTTTCCAAGCCCATTTACACAGGTATTTTGTTTTCCAATGGCATTTGAAAAGCGCAACCAATTTGTTTTCTGACGAAGTATTGGGCAACCAAATGGCATCGTCGAAATCGTAAACAATGGGTTTCCGATAAATTTTGGCAATTAGCCATTCGATAAGTGGCACACCAAGAGGAGTGGCCTCCCTATGTATAAAAATGATGTCATAATTCGAGATTTGAAGTAGCAAAACCAAACGGCGAATAAATCCTTTGACAACCGCGAAGGTTTTGGAGAGAATAAAACCTTTTCGATACAGAATCCGAAAAGCGCTTTCAGAAAAAAATGATTGAAAATGGGGCTGGTGTTGCGCGGCTATAGAATCCCAATATTGTTCAAAACGAAATCGTTGCGAAGCTACCCGACCAAAAGGATAGGGAGCTATGAATAGGATTTTATACGATTTCGATTCTCCCAATTACAGCATCCTAATTTCGATACGACGATTTCGGGTGCGCCCTTCTTCGGTACTATTGTCGGCCACGGGCACAGTTTTGCCATATCCTTTGGCTATGATGCGTTTTTCTGAAATTCCTTTTTCGATTAAATAGGCTTTTATGGCGCTGGCACGTTTTTGCGAAACTTGCAAATTCACTTTATCGTCGCCTACATTGTCGGTATGTCCAGCTATTTCAATCCTCATCGTAGGATTTTTCTTCATTTCTTCGGCCAATTTTTCTATCTCGGTCTTGGCTGCTTCGTAAAGTTCGGCTCGGTTTGGTGCAAAATGTATTTTCAGCTCGTAAACCTTGTTGTATTTCGTAACAACTTTTATTTGAAGGTTTTCCTCCATAGTCAATTTTCCATCTTGTTTAGGTACTTCAAATTGTCCAAAATCGAACTTCAAAGTTTGTTTTTCAACCACTACTTTGTGTGATGTTCCCTTCTTCAACAACATTCCCACAACGCCTTCAAGGTCAGTAGTGTCAATTTTTAAAGTTTTGTCGAGCCTGCTTTCGACTTTTACCACGGCACCTTGTTCGGGCACTCCTTTGTCGTCGGTCACTTTGTATATGACCAAGGCATCGTAATCGGTTGGTTGTAGTTTGTTTTGTCCCCAAGCAAATGAACTGACCAGAAAAATGAGGAAAGCAAAATTGGTTTTCATGGCAATAATTTTCTGTGTTTTGCAAAAATAACAAATGTGCTTACACGGCAACATAGAATAATTCGTGCTTGATATTTGTATTTTAAAATAGCATGGTTTATTATTGCCACACAATTGCGGTCGATTTTTGAGTGAATCTCTTCCCGCTCGCCATCCTTATAGAATCTTATTGATATCTCAATCTTAATTTAGGCTTTACGGAACACATTATAGGTTACCGCTGCACAGTTAAATATTTCTGTATTACTACACATGTACAACATCAATGACTTGGAACTCTTGCTCGTTTCGGAGCTTAGAGAAATTGCCGAAAAACTTGCCGTAAAAAATGCTAAAAAGCTTGGCAAAGAAGAACTTGTTTACAAAATCCTGGACATACAGGCAGTAACTCCCGACCAAGAGTTGTCGAAGTTGCCACCCATTCCCTCTGCGCAAGTAGCTGAAGAGGCACCTGTGGAAGAAAAAGCAGACGAACAACCCGTTGAAGTTGTGAAAAGAGAGCCAGTGCGTGTTAGGAAAAGAGAAAATGTGCGTGCCGCCGAACCTGATTTATTGGTAGATAGCAACTACGAAGAACCAAAAGTTACCTTTGTACCTGAAGAAACGCACACATTCACCACTGAATACAGACAAGACCCACCCCAAGAACAGTTGGAAGCAAGTCCAGTTGAGTTGTCGGAGAACAACAGCTTTGGCTCAAGACCTGAAAGAGAACAAATTCAAAATTTCCGTCGCCCTGCTCCACCTCAACGCGAATTTGAGGGGGTTATAGTGAGCCAAGGGGTATTGGAAATGATGCAAGATGGTTATGGTTTTTTGCGTTCGTCCGACTACAACTATTTGGCCAGTCCCGACGATATTTATGTTTCGCCCTCCCAAATCAAACTATTTGGTTTGAAAACAGGCGATTCGGTTAAAGGAAGTGTGCGCCCACCCAAAGACGGCGAAAAATATTTTGCCTTGCTGAAAGTTGATACCATAAACGGGAAAACCACCGACGAAATACGAGACCGCATCCCTTTCGAGTTTTTGACACCCGTACACCCCAACGAAAGGTTGAAACTCACTACCAAAGCCGACAATTACTCATCTAGAATATTGGATTTATTTGCGCCAATTGGAAAAGGCCAAAGGGGTATGATAGTGGCACAGCCCAAAACAGGTAAAACGGTGTTATTGAAAAATATAGCCAACGCGATAGCTGAAAATCATCCCGAGGTATATCTTATTGTACTACTTATAGATGAAAGACCTGAGGAAGTTACCGACATGGCGCGAAGCGTACGTGGTGAAGTTATTTCATCTACGTTCGACGAGCAGGCCGACCGTCATGTTAAAGTGGCTAGTATTGTGTTGGAAAAAGCCAAAAGAATGGTGGAATGTGGTCACGATGTGGTTATTCTTCTCGATTCTATCACACGCCTAGCCAGGGCATACAATACCGTGTCGCCCCCTTCGGGCAAGATACTTTCAGGTGGTGTTGATGCCAATGCCTTGCACAAACCAAAACGTTTTTTTGGAGCTGCCCGAAATGTAGAAAATGGTGGCTCGCTCACAATTTTGGCTACCGCCCTCATTGAAACTGGTTCTAAAATGGACGAAGTTATTTTCGAAGAATTCAAAGGAACTGGCAATATGGAATTGCAGCTCGACAGGAAACTTTCGAACAAGCGAGTGTACCCGTCTATCGACGTTCCAGCTTCTGGCACTCGTATGGAAGAACTATTGATGACCAAAGAGGAACTACAACGCGTCTGGATATTGCGCAAGTATATGAACGATATGAATTCTATAGAAGCTATGGAGTTTTTGCTCGACCGCATGAAAGGAACTCGAAACAACGAAGAATTCCTTGTTTCGATGAATGGATAAAATTTGTTGATTTTGGAATAAAAAAGGGAAAGCAGAGGCTTTCCCTTTTTTATTCCGGCAAAACTCAATCGCCCAATTTGCTAATTGAAAATATTAGGTCTTAATTCGTATGGGTAAAAACGAATAAAATGGTAGAGCCACAAGAAAACAACCAAATCAACATAGAACTATCGGAAGAAATGGCAGAAGGAATTTATTCTAACTTGGCCATGATTGCCCACAGTCACAGCGAGTTTGTAGTTGATTTTATAAGGTTGATGCCCGGTGTGCCAAAGGCTAAAGTAAAAGCCAGAATTGTGCTCACTCCCGAACATGCCAAAAGACTCTTGTTTGCACTTGGCGATAATGTGAAAAAGTACGAAGAAAGTTTTGGCACTATAAAACAAATAGACGAAGCACCTCGTTTTCCGCTTCATTTTGGTGGAAAAATGGGCGAAGCTTAACACCTGGTCATTTTTTTCTTGAATCCAAAATGAAATCACAAACTGAAGACATTTCATGAAAGGGAGTTCAAAACATTTTTTATCTTGGGACATACTTGGTGCTACTTTGTTTATTTTGGGCATCATGTGGGGGGTTTCAAACATAAATTACAACTTCGAGATTTTGAGCCCCATGCAAGATATGTTTGGCGATTTCGAAGTTACCGACTTGGCTGCTTCCAAAGTGCGTGAGGAGGCTCAAGAAGACACCAACATCGTATTGGTTAATATTGGAGGTTTTTCGCGAGATCAAATCGCGCAACAAGTCCGCATTATCAATTCCCACAAACCAAAAGTGATTGGGATTGACTCATTTTTTAGAAGGCTGAAAGACCCCGAAAGCGACAGTGCATTGGCAAGTGCATTTGACGAAGTTGAGAATCTTGTATTGGTCACTAAGTTACATTACGACGAAGAAAAAAAGATTTTCGATTCCTTAGAAACATCCAATCCCATTTTCCTCAGAAATTCGAAATTAGGTTTCGCCAATTTGATTACCGAGGGGGAAGAAAACTTCAGAACTGCGCGTGTTTTTTCGCCCTTCGACACAGTGACCAAAAACGGGGTAAAGCAAAATGTAGAAACATTTTTTGCCATTAAAGTAGCGGAAATTTACCAGCCGGGGAGTTCAAAAAAATTGGTTGAAAGAAGGTTGAAAGAGGGGTATGATTTTGAGCATATTCGTTTTAAAGGCAATTTGTATGGAGTGAAGGCCAAATATTATGCCATTGATGCCCAAGACATTTTGGATTCTAATTTTTCGCCCGACCTTGTTCAGAACAAGATTGTGTTGATGGGCTACATGGGAAACGAAATATCCCAAAGTGAAAATATATGGGACATAGACAAGTTTTTCACCCCCCTTAACGACAAATATGTAGGCAAGGCCATACCCGACATGTTTGGGGTGGTGGTACATGCCAACATTATATCCATGATTTTAAATGAACAATATGTGAATGTTGCACCATTTTGGCTCGAAATGCTACTAACATTTATCATGTGTTACGTTAGCGTTGCCTTGTTCAATGTCGTGTTAGAGTGGCAACCCATGCTTTTCGACCCCTTAACCAAGATTGTTCAATTTATTGTCATCATCGCTCTAATGTTTTTAGAAGCGTATGTTTACCTTAAGAAAAGTTATGTAATAGACTTTGGGGCAATTTTATTGGCAGTGGCGCTTGCACCCGACTTTTTGGAGATATATGTACAGTTGTTAAAAAGGGTTGTCACCTTCTTTATGGAAAAGCTATATATTAGGGGAGAAATTCAAACATAATAAAATGAGAAAGCTAGGGTTTATTTTCACATTCGTTGTTTTATGCAATAGCAATCTTTTTGCTCAAGAAGAACTTTTCAAAGTATTGGTAAACAAGGGTAAGAATACGGTAGATGATAAACCACTGTTTGCCGGTTCTAAAATTCATACTGGACAAACATTGCATATAGTTGAGGGTGGCTATGTAGCCTTGATATATAAGAATGGAAAATCGATGGAAATCAAATCACCTGGAATTTTCAAAGTAGCGGAATTGGAAAGACAAGCCATTGCAAGTTCAGGTACTTTCTCCAAAAAATATGCTGAATTGGTCTTAAACGAAATGACAAAGCCAAACGAAGCCATTACTCTTGACCGAAAAAAGAACATGAAAGTGACAGGTTCGGTAGAAAGAGGCACCGAAAGCGGCTTGGTGTTGATAACACCTAAAAATTCTGAACTGCTATCCAAAGAAGTTAAATTGATATGGCTTAGCAATACATCTTGTACCGACGGATATGTGGTGAAACTAAAAGACATGTTCGATGAACCACTGAAAAATTACGAAACCACCGATACTTTTGTCACGGTAAATGTGAATGAATTGGGATTGAAAAACCAAAAATCATTTATTGTCACGCTAGAGCCGAAGCAGGCGAAAAACAAATCAAATACTGAAGGTAAACTAATTAAAATGGTGGATGGCAAACGTGCCGATGAACTTGAGAAAGAATTTAAGCTGGTAAAAGAAGAAGCAGGTGACGAATCGGCCCTGAGTAAAATTATTTTAGCTTCTTTTTGCGAGCAAAATAAATTGTACTTAGAGGCCATAAACTACTTTGAACAGGCCACCATCATAGAGCCAACCGTAGAAGAATACAAATTTGCCTATCAAAACTTTTTAGATCGTTTGGGTTTGTACAATTTAAAGAAATAGCCACTCAGCCAATTCATTTCTTTTACTTCTACCATTTTATTACTTTTGCTAGAGTAATTGTGAGATGGCAACGGCTGAATTGACAAGTTTGGATTTTTTGTACGATAGAATTGTCCCTGCAAAACCTTTTAAAATTGCCATTTTAACAGCCAAATGGAATTGGGAAATAACAAATAAGTTGATGCAAGGGTCAGAGCATTATCTAACCTCTTGCGGCAGTATTCAACTTGTTAAAAAATTTGTTCCCGGTGCTTTCGAACTTACCATTGGCGCTCAAAAACTAGCAGAGGTATCTGATATAGATGCGGTTATCGCATTGGGGTGCATCGTGAAAGGGGATACACCACATTTCGATTACATTTGCCAAGCTGTTGCACAAGGCATTACGCAAGTATCGATTAAATACAACAAACCGATAGCTTTTGGGGTACTTACCACCCACACGCTACTACAAGCCGAAGAAAGAGCCGGAGGAAAATACGGCAACAAAGGAATGGAAGCTGCTGCAAGTGTTCTACAGGTGTTGAATGAGTTTAATTAATATTATAAACTTAATATGGAAACTAGAGTGCAGAATTGGACAATGGAAGTCAGTTCTAAAACAAATTTGTTTGATTTAAGATTGAGAGAAGTTTGGGCTTACAAACACCTTGTCTTTATGTTTGTAAAAAGAGATTTTATATCAGTTTATCTTCAAACTGTATTAGGGCCTCTTTGGTATGTATTTCAGCCTTTATTTACTACAATCATTTACACTTTTGTCTTTGGAAACATTGCAAATATACCAACAGATGGACAGCCTAAAGTACTTTTTTACATGTCTGGCTTGACTTTTTGGAACTTGTTTGCAACCAATTTTATCAGAAACAGTGATACATTTATTTCTAATGCAGGAATATTTGGTAAAGTATATTTCCCAAGATTAACAGTTCCAATCTCGTACTGTTTTGCAAGCTTATTTTCGTTTTTAATTCAATTTTTCCTATTTCTGATTATGTACACATATTTCATTTTAAATGGAATGACTTTTTCAATAAGTTGGAGCATTATTTTTGTTCCTTTTTATTTGGTTATTGTTTTATTGATGAGTATGTCATTGGGATTAATTGCTACTTCAATCACGACTAAGTATCGAGATTTAAAGTTTTTGTTATCATTCGCTGTGCAATTAGCAATGTGGGCAACCCCTATAGTTTACCCAATGTCCATTGTTAAAAATGAGATGTTAAAATTAATTATTGAGCTTAATCCGATGACGTCAATAGTTGAAGCCTTTAGATATTCTATTCTAGGAGTAGGCACTTTTTATTGGAGTGGTTTGATTTATACAATTTTTTTTACTGTAATATCTTTCTTTACAGGGATTACATTATTCAATAGAACAGAAAAAAATTTCATAGATACCGTATAGTAAAATTTATGAGTCAATTAGCCATAAAAGTTGAAAATTTATCAAAGCTATACAGGCTTGGAAGAGTTGGTACTGGTAGTATTCAAAGTGATATAAAAAGGTGGTGGGCTTTGAGATTGGGAAAAGAAGATCCGTACGAAAAACTTGCCGAATCAAACAATAGAAGCCAAAAAATGACATCTGAATTTGTTTGGTCGCTCAAAGACATTTCTTTTGAAGTAGAAGTTGGAAAAACTGTCGGTATTGTTGGTAGTAATGGGGCAGGAAAGAGTACATTATTAAAAATATTATCTCAAATCACATCCCCAACCCATGGAGGATTCAAAGTCAATGGTCGAATTTCAAGTTTGCTTGAAGTTGGAACTGGATTTAATCCTGGTTTAACGGGCAGAGAGAACATATACTTAAATGGAGCAATCCTTGGAATGGGTAGAAGTGAAGTTTCAAGTTTGATGGACAAAATCATTGATTTTTCGGGTGTGGAGGGCTATATAGATACACCTGTTAAAAGGTATAGTTCAGGAATGTATGTAAGGCTAGCATTTTCAGTTGCAGCACATCTGCAATCAAATATTCTAATCTTGGATGAAGTGCTTGCAGTTGGGGATAGTGAATTTCAGAAAAAGTGCTTAGATAAAATTGAAAATTTATGTCACAAAGAAGGTAGAACAATTGTTTTTGTTAGCCATAATCAACCTATAATTGAAAGGCTATGTTCGAAAGTGTTTTATCTTAAGAATGGCATGTTGCACATGGAAGGTGCTACTAATGAAATCATGCCGATTTACATGAGAGACCAATATAAAAATTCTTCAGATACTAAGACCACAAATAATATAGCTGAAAGATCTAGAATAGGTAATGGAAAGGTGATTATTACAGATGTCAAGTTCTTGAATAAAAAGAATCAAGTTGTTGATGCTTTTACACCTGGAGAATCTTTAGAAATATTAGTTAATTATAAATCAATAAGTTACGAATACAAACGTATAAAAAATTTAATACTTGGAGTGCCAATCTTCAACAATCAGGGTATTTTTGTAAGTGATTTAAACAATAAAATGTCTTCGCATGAGTTTAAAGATGCACCTTTAGAAGGACAAATAGCGGTTAAAATTCCCAAGTTGCCTCTTATGAGAGGGTTATATAAATTTGGATTTTGTTTAGAAATAGATTATGCTTTGGCTGACCAATTTGTTGATAATATTGAATTGTGCGTAACTGAAGGAGATTACTATAGCAGCGGATATTCAAACAGTTTGGGTAGACAAGGTATTTACATTGACCAAAATTGGACTATTTCAGTTTGAGTCAGTTCTTTTATATGCGAATAATTTTCCTTTCCCATGAAGCTAGTTTAACAGGCGCACCTTTGGTGCTAATGAATTTTTTGAGGTGGATAAAAAATCACAAAACCACATGGCAAGCAGATGTGGTATTTTTAAAAGGTGGCTCTAGATTTGATGATTTTAGCAGGAATAGCAGCAGTTGCAAGGTTTTTTCACAAAACCCCTACAAGAGGAATTTAAGACAAAGATTGATTTATAATCTAAAATCGCGCTTTAGTTTTGGATATTTACCTCCAAGAAATATGCTCGAAGAAATTGTGGCCAATGACTACGATCTTATTTATTGTAACAGCATTTCAACGCTTACCCTCGGGTTGGAAATAAAAGAAAAGACGAACAAGAAACTAGTTCTGCACATTCACGAGTTAGATATCATCATCAAACTTTTTTCACCTTCATTTGACGAAATGGTGAAAAATGTCGATTCTTTTGTAGCGGTATCAAAATCGGTAAGTGAAACACTTACAAAAGTATATCAGGTTCCTACCAACAAAATTTCGGTAATTAACGAGTTTATTTATCCCAATCAAAAATCTTTTGTTCAAGTTTATTCGGAAAAAACGAATCGTAGAACGATTGGCGCTAGTGGCTATGCACATTGGCGCAAAGGTCCTATATTTTTTCTTTTGGTAGCCCAACGTATTATAAAGTTACTTCCCGAGATGCAATTTGATTTTCAATGGGTTGGAGCTTGCAAAGGTGATGAGAGAATTATTTTGGAAAATGTGGCAGCTAAATTGGGTATAGTAAATCATGTGACATTTGTAGGTGAAACTAACAAACCAGATAAGTATTACAATAATTTTGACCTATTTCTGATGACTTCTTTGGAAGACCCATTTCCAATCGTTTGTATAGAAATGGGAACGAAAGGCATTCCGATTATTTGTTTTGAAGGTGCAGGTGGTTCTGAAGAATGGTTGCCGAAAGAAGCCGTCGTACCTTATTTGGACGTAAATGCGATGGCTACGGCTGCAGTTGAAAGAATTAAGAATGAAGAATTGTACGACAAAGAATCATTGGCTGTAAAAAAGGCAAGTGAAACCTTTATTGCAGAGGTGCAATGCCCGCGTTTGGCCGAAATTTTGGAGCGATTATGAGTCCTAAAGTATCGGTCATAATACCCAATTACAATCACTCACAATATCTTATTAAAAGAATTCAAAGTGTTCTAAATCAAACCTATCAAGACTTTGAGGTTATTCTGTTGGATGATGATTCTACAGATGGTAGCATAGATATACTGATGGATTACAAAAACCACCCAAAAGTTTCACATTTAGTATTAAACAAAACCAACAGTGGGTCACCGTTTAAGCAGTGGGAAAAGGGAATTGCATTGGCTCAGGGTGAATACATTTGGATAGCTGAAAGCGATGATTATGCCTCAGAGATTTTTCTTGAAACGCATGTTTCCAAGTTGGGAAATGGGATAGGTCTTGTGTATTGTAGGTCGGCAGCAGTCAAATCGGATGGCGAAATAAATGAAGGCTATTTTTGGCCCGATGGTTTAGACTTTTTTAGATGGAAAAAAGACTTTTTCAATTCGGGTATGGATGAATTGAAAACTTTTTTTATTTATCGAAATACCATTCCCAATGCTAGTTCTTGCGTCTTTAAAAAAAGTTTAGTGTCTGATTTTGAATGTGTAAAACAAATGAAATATGCTGGCGATTGGTTGTTTTGGACACTTGTACTAAAGGACTCTAATTTATACTATTGTGCAGAAAGTCTTAATTTTTTTCGTTTTCACGAAAACAGCACGCGTCAAATAAAAGATAGGAAAAAGGAATTGCTTCGGTTAAAGGAGTATTTGAAAATAATAGCCGATGTAAAAATGATGTGTTTGGAAATTGGCAATTTAAAGATTCATTACAGCAAATATGCCTGGATTTTTCAGGAATTGTCTCAAAAAAAAGACGTTATCGGCATTTTTCGATATTTATTTCCACCTTTACCATTTAGAATGTTGTTGGAATATTACAGGTATCTATTAAAAATAGGTGGATACAAGAGATGAATTGCTATTGTACTATAATCACCGCCGATTATTCTCCTTATGCGGCTTCTTTGCAATTTTCATTGCAAAATGTCGATTCTTCCACAAAAAAATTGTTTGCATTAGTGGCATCGTTAAAGGAAGACTGCAAAACAGAACTAGTACCCTTTGATGGTGTTGAATACATTTTTTTGGATAATTTGTGCAAAGACGGTCTTGGTAAAGCCATAAAAGATAAGTATTACGGCGATTTTATGGATGAGTTTAGGTGGTCTATGAAATCTGTTTTAATGCTTTGGTTGCTTCAGCATAAAAAATACGATAAAGTAATTTACCTTGATTGTGACCTGTATTTCTATTCAAACCCCGATTTTTTGTTTGAGGAGTTGGATAAAAATAGGGTATTGCTCACCCCACATTGGCGATCAAGGAACCCCATTATTGATCAAGAAAATTTTTTGTTACTAGGTACCGATGGCTTGTTCAATGGTGGTTTTATAGCGGCCAATTCAGAGGCATTGGATGTAGTTACTTGGTGGGCAGAAACATGTCTTTTTATATGTTTAAAAGATAAGTTAAAGGGTTTGTGGGACGACCAGACTCACTTAAACATGATGCCTGTTTATTTTGAGGGTGTAAAAATTATCAGGCATAAAGGTTGCAACGTGGCTTATTGGAACAGTTATGAGTGTGAAAGAGCAAAGCAAGAAAACGGTGAGGTTATAATAGCAAAAGAGTTTCCTATCGTATTTATACATTTTACTAAAAGCACAATAACTGGAATACTTAATGGCCAAGAAGTTTTATTAAAGCCTTATCTTGAAAAATATTCTTCGACCTTAATGCGATTCCGAGAGGAGTTGAATATTATAAAAATACACCAAGAAAAATTAAATAAATTTAATGCAGAACAAGATAGGATTACAAAATTGAAAGAAGAGGAAGAAAAAAAAAGAAGGAAAAATCTACCTTTGATACAACGCATTAGACTACAACTAGCCGAAATAAAAAGAAAATTTAAATAGGTAATCATATTGAATATTTTGAATAATTTGGTAAAAAAACCCAATATTTTAATTGCCTCTCCAAACAAGTCATCTTACAGCGAAACATTTATAAAAGCTCACATCGAGTTATTAAATGGAAATATATATCATGTGTATGATGGTAATTATCCAAGGAAAACTTCAGAGGATGTTTCTCTAGATACATATTTCATTAAATCATTTAGAGGTAGAATAATTGGTTTAATGCCTAATACAATTCAATACAAGCTATTCCCTAGATTAAATTCCTTAGAGGAAGGTTTAAAATCCTATATAAAAGCCAAAAAAATAGATGTTGTGTTGGCTGAGTACGGAACTACTGGTGCTGAAATATTTGAAACTTGTAAAAAGGTTGGAGTTCCTCTGATTGTACATTTTCATGGATTTGATGCATCGGAGAAGGAAACTTTAAAAAAATATAGTGTAAAATACAATTTGATGTTTGATTACTGTAGTCATATAATTGTGGTGTCAAAAAAAATGCACTCAGACTTGGTTCGGTTTGGAGCGAATCTTCAAAAAATAGTTTTAAACACATATGGGCCTTCCTATGCGTTTTTTGATTTAAAACCCAATTATCATTCCAAATCTTTTTTTGCTGTTGGAAGATTTACCGAAAAGAAAGCACCCCATCTTACAATTCTTGCTTTTAAAAAAGTAGTAGAGAAGTTTCCAGAAGCTGAATTAATCTTCGCTGGCGATGGATTACTGTTACCTATTTGTCGTGATTTGTGTTACCAGTTAAAAATACCAAACGTCACTTTTACTGGCCCAATTAATCCTGAAGAAGTAAAAAACAAAATGGAAAATAGTTTCTGTTTTTTACAGCACTCTGTCATTGCTTCAAACGGAGATTCCGAAGGTACTCCAGTAGCAGTTTTAGAGGCGCAAGCAGCTGCTTTGCCTGTGATATCTACAAGGCATGCGGGTATACCCGATGTTGTATTGGACAAAGAGACTGGTCTGTTGGTAGAAGAAGGGGATGTAGAGGCCATGGCCAATGCCATGATTGAGTTGTATGAAGACCGAGAGAAAGCAAAAGTCATGGGCGAAAAGGGGAAAAAAAGAGTGTTGGAACATTTTACCATGGATAAACACATTGGGAAAATAGATGAAATTTTACTTTCAGTTGTTGGCAATAACGCTTAGATAATGTCAGTTAACTTAGCCCCCATAGTACTTTTCGTTTACAATCGTCCTGAGCATACTCGTCAAACACTTGAGGCTTTGGCTCAGAATGATCTGGCTAGCGAATCTATACTATATATATATGCCGATGGCCCAAAAGAAAATGCCAATGAAGAGGTTATTTCACATGTAACTGAAACAAGGGAAGTTGTCAAGAGTAAAAATTGGTGCAAGGAAGTACATGTTATTGAGTCTTCAAGTAACAAGGGGTTGGCCGATTCAATTGTTGAAGGAGTCACAGAAATCGTCAAAAAGTATGAAAAAATTATAGTGCTCGAAGATGACATCGTCACTTCAAAAGGATTTTTGAAATACATGAATGACGCTCTTTCGTTGTATGAGAATGAGGAGAAAGTAATGCATGTTTCAGGATACATGTATCCGATTGACGATAATTTTCAAGACGGTATAGTTTTTTTGAAAATGCTCTCTTGTTGGGGTTGGGGCACATGGAAACGTGCTTGGGATCATTATTCCGATGATTTGGAGGCTTTCATGTTGAAATTGAATAACAAAGCTGAAATAGACAAATTCAATGTTGGCGGCAACGCTAATTTTTATGTGCAATTATTTGACAATTACATAGGAAAACGAAAAACATGGGCGGTTCGTTGGTATGCATCATGGTATTTGAAGAATGGTTTTTCAATCTTTCCTAAGGTGTCACTGGTTAGAAACATTGGGCACGATGGTTCTGGCATCAATTCAGTTAATTTTGGATTATACGATTCCAAACTTTTTGCACACTCTATTAATGTTTCAAAATATCAGAACATAGAGGAAGACAAAGTAACTATCCAAAAACTAGATAGTTTTTTTGAAGCCGAACGTGCTATTTTCGAGGGAAGAAGCATCCAAAAACAAAAAAAGCCATTATCCAATTTTGGAAAGAAAATAAACGAATTAGCAGTAAGGTTCGTCAATAGTCTTCTCTACAGATATGATCGTTACTATGGCGAGGAAAGTTTTTTTAGGAAAACCAATCGCATCTTCAACGCATCTACCAAGGGAGAAAATGTTGTGATTGAAAAGCCTTTTTTTATAAATCATTCTAAAATTGGCGCATACACCTACATTGCCGAAAACACAAGAATTCAATACACCAACATTGGAAAGTATTGTTCAATAGGCCCAAACTTGGTATGTGGTTACGGGATTCATCCAACAAACGGTCTTTCAACCTCTCCGGTATTCTATTCAACAAGGATGCAAAGTGGAACTACCTTTTCCAAAACAAACAAGATATTGGAATTTAAGCCTATCGAAATAGGTAATGATGTGTTTATTGGCATGAATGTTTCTATTTTAGATGGTGTAAAAATTGGTGACGGTGCAGTGATAGGGGCCGGAACAGTTGTTTCAAAAGACGTTCCTCCATATACCATTGCTGTGGGGGCACCAATGAAATTTATCCGAAAAAGGTTTACAGACGAACAAATAAAGGCTTTGTTAGACATAAAATGGTGGGATTTTGAAGAGGATAAATTGAAAGACGTGGAATCTATGTTTTTTGATATTGATGAGTTTCTAACAAAGTACAAAAAGTAGTTTGATGATAAAGTTGGCCAAAAAGCTAATTGAAAGTTTCTTTTTTAGAGTTAACAAGCTGCTAAAAGCACGTTACAGGCCGGCTGGTGTATGTAGTATTCATGATTTAGCCGATTATTCTTTTGTTCATTGCTATAGAGTAAATGAAGCTAACTTTGCCGAAAAAGTAAAGTGTAGTGAATACGAAGGAGAAAATGTGTTTTATGTATTGGACGAAGGTCGTCTTGATACCGACCATGGAAGAAATGATGCTGTAATTACCAAAGAGAATAGGGTAGTTTCTGAGTTGTCTTTTCAGTATTCAGAAAAACTAAAGAGATACACATTTGACGGGCATGACAACAATATTTTTCACCGATACTTTCTATCTCCAAAACCATTTTATCTCGATGGAATTGCTTTCTCGGCTATAGCAGGTGGTTCTACTGTACATAACTATTATCATTGGTTGGTAGAAACTTTTCCAAAATTCTTACTGATAAAGGATACAGATTTTTTCAAGCAAATAGATTATTTCTTGATACCAAATCCTGCCAGTCCATACAAAAGACAAACCCTTGAGCTTTTGGGTATTCCATTTGAGAAAGTAGTTGATACTTTAGTCAATAGCAATATTATTGCAAAACAGTTGGTCATCAACAAACATCCTAGTATGTATGAATTTACTCCTACTTGGGCATTGAAAATGGTTAGGGACTTTGTTTTATCTAAAATTGAAAGTTCCAACCAACCATCCAATCTGATTTATATCTCAAGAAATAGAAGCAGAAAAAGAATGCTATTGAATGAGGAAGAACTCATGAATTGCTTGAAGCCGCTAGGTTTCCAAAAATACGAACTTGAAGATTTGTCGCTTCTTCAGCAAGCTGTGCTGTTCAATAGTGCCAAAATTATAGTGGCACCTCATGGCGCAGGGTTAGGCAACATTTTGTTCTGTAATGACAATGTGCGAATTATTGAACTTTTTCCACCAGGTTCATTTCACAAGCACTATCAAACGATTTCACAAAAGTTAGATTTTAATTATCAATCGGTAGTTTCAGATAAAGTCTACGATAGAGATTTTGCTATGGAAAATATAGCGGTTGGACTTCACGAAAATTTTAATGCAGATATTGATTTGCTGAAATCTATGATTCAAAAAATTAAGTTTTAGGATGATTACTTTTTTTACAACATGTAAAAATTTTACTGGTTTGTTTGGAGTTATTCAAACAAATGCTCTAAAATGTTGGCATTCTTTGGGTATTCCAATTGAAGTGATTGTTTTTGGAAATTCTCAAGGGTTAGAAGAACTAAAAAAAGTGCTGCCAATTGTGCATGTGCCCGAGATTAATGCCTTTGAAGGTAGGGTACCTTATATAAATGCCATGTTTCAGAAAGCCAATGAAATAGCCAAATACGATATCCTTTGTTTTTTAAATGCAGACATATTATTGACTGGAGAATTTGTTAAGATAATTTCAGAAATACACAAAAAACTAAAAAGCAATTATCTGATTGTTGGTCAAAGAATTAACATAGATGTAGATTTCTTGATTAATTTTGAAAAAGACTTTGAAAATGAGCTAAAGTTACTGGCAAATAAAGGAAGCATCCATCATTCAAACGGTAGTGACCTATTTGTATTTGCAAAAGGACAGTACCCCTTGGGCAGTATACCTGATTTATTGGTGGGCAGGTCTGGTTGGGATTTATGGATGATATTTAACTCTAGACAGAAAAGATACAAAACTATAGATCTTAGTAATCACTACTTGATTTATCATCAAAACCACGATTATTCTCATAAAGTTGCAAATGTAAAGCTAAGAGAAGAAGAAGATCAACGAAATTACTTATTCATAAAGGATCCGAGAGCCCGATACATATTTCAACTTAATACTTGTGATTATGAAGTTGATGAGGGTGCTGTAAAAAAGAAAAATCCATTCGAGAATTTGTCTGCCACCATATTTCATCATGAACTTTTGTTTGGAAAGCGTAACCTTAAGTATATTTGGCTAAGGTTTATACATTTATTTTTTTCATAGATAAGACAAAGTATTCCTTTAAGTGCCTATTTAAAATGTCCAATTCACCAGTTCTTTTTATTATTTTCAATAGACCTGCACTTACATCCGAGGTTTTCAAAAGCATAAAGCTTGCAAAACCTCATAAGCTTTATTTGGCTGCAGATGGTCCCAGAGAAGATAGGCCAAATGAGAAAAATCTGTGTTTACAGGCTCGTCAAAATGTACTAGATAACATAGATTGGGAATGTGACATAAAAGTACTTTTGCGCGACTCTAACCTTGGATGCCGAAAAGCTGTATCAGAGGCAATAACTTGGTTTTTCGAACATGAAGAGCAGGGAATTATACTCGAAGATGATACACTCCCTACCCAATCTTTTTTCGCATTCTGCGACAAAATGCTGAATCATTTCAAAGATGACTATAGGGTAATGTCGGTATGTGGATTCAATTACGCCGGAAAATATAAAACAGAGCAAACTTACTTTTTCTCCCGTTTTGGAGGCATTTGGGGTTGGGCCACATGGAGGAGAGCTTGGAAATTTTATCACAATTCACTGTCATTATGGCCCGATATTAAAAAGGAAGGCTCATTAAGGCAATACATAAGAAACCCACATGCTTACCAAAGAAGGGAGTCAATTTTTGATCATGAGTACAGGGGAGGTGTTGATACATGGGATTATCAATGGACTTTTACTAAACTTATCCAAAACGGTCTTAACGTCAATCCTAATCATAATCTCATAAAAAATTTAGGTTTTGGAGAGGATGCAACCCATACTAAATCTAAAAATGAATCAATAGAAAAGATGAGTACCTATGATATGGATTTAGGTGAAATAATACACCCTTCCACTATGATACCTGATATTATATACGAAGAAACATTTTTTTTAAACCATAAACCATCTAAAATACCCCTTAGAACCCACTTGAAACTCTTGATGAACAAATACCTATCTGGAAGAAAATGAAACTAATTTCTATCTTATTCAAGATTGTTTTTTTGGGAATAAAAAATATTTTTTCAGGCTCGGAAGAATATGAAGTATGCGTAAACTTCAAAAGTGCCGATAGTGATTTATTTAATTCTTTAATTGGTTCAAGCGTTAATATAGATAGTCGATTAAGAAGAAGTATAAAAAATGTACACTTATCTGAAATTACATTCACACAGCCAAACCAGACTATAGAGGTCAAGAAGATTTTCGAATTATTTCCTAATTTAAAAAAGGTCTTTATTCAAATCAATGATTTTCTAAAAAAAGGTCTTTTTGAGTCGATACACACTATAAAATCTATTTCAAACCAAGAGTTAGTTCTACAGTATTATTTTGAGTTACCACTATTAACGAATACCATTGATTCATCTTTTGTCAGTAATATAAAAAGACTCACACAAGACTATAATTTTGAATTTTGTGTTGATGTTAACCAAAATAACTTCAAATATTTGGAAGCAAGTTTGCATGAATTTGCCAAAATCGATTTGAACGTAAAATTTTACATTTCCCATGATTTTTTATCAAACAAAGATGTTAAAGAAGACACTAAGTATGTAATTTCTATTTTTTACAACAAGCTTCTTTTCCTATATGAAAAGGATGAAGCTACAAGAAAAATGTATATAAGATACATCAACACTCTTACACCGCATAAAATATCTAAAAATTACCGTGTACAAGCTTTTGATGTTATTGGGGATATAGTACGAGGAGTAAGATTAATTCCTTTAGCCAAAACAGAAGACTCATTTGGTGAAGTTCTAGCTAGATATTCTGATGCGCTTTGGTATAAAGTTTTGGTTGTAAAAAATGAAAGTTACCTCAGACTGTTCTCAAAAGTGCTGTCCTTTCTCAAAAGTAAACCAAATTCTACTCAGATTATGATAGTAGGTTGGTACGGAACTGAGACAGTAGGTGATAAGGCCATTCTGGCTGGAATTATTAGTAAATACAAAGAATTATACCCAAATTCTAGCTTTGTGGTAGCAAGCGTTTATCCTTTCGTTACAATCAAAACGATGAGGGAACTTGAAACAGAAGCACTTGTTGTGAATGCACGTAACTTCCAGTTTTTAGATAAGCTTGTCACTTCAAACATTGTCATAATGGGTGGTGGGCCTCTAATGGATTTACCTTTACTTCCAATACCACTTTTAGCTTTTTCAATTGGTAAAAGTCTCGGGAAAAAGACTATTGTTGAGGGTTGCGGAATAGGCCCTCTTCTTAATAACAGATATAGAGAAATGGTTAAAAAAATTCTAAAGGATTCTTCAGAAATTTATCTCAGAGACTCTAAATCGACCGAAATAGCAAATGGCTGGGCTCCAGAAAAGCAGCCATCTACTATTGGAGATCCTTCGGTCACATTTCTGAATACTCTAAAAAGACATTATTCTAAAAATGAAAAGCGAAAAGTGATTGCATGCTATTTAAGAGAATGGACATCTGAATACAATACTGGTTTAGATAATGAGGAGTTTTATAAAAGAAGGAAGATGTTGGAGTCTTCTGTTGCCAAGTATCTTATTTATCTCGCTACTAAATACAACGTAGGTTTGGAATTTTATTCCATGCACAATTTTGTTGTAGGAAACGACGATCGTGATTTCTATAGAAGATTCATGGATGAATACTTTTCCGAAAGTGAAATTCCAATCTATTTGGAAGAAGAGTTGTCTACAGTGCAAACAATTGTAAATTCAATGGTTAATACCCAATATTCCGTTTGTATGAGGTTCCATTCAGTTGTATTCGCAAGTACCTTGGGGTGTGATTTCAAAGCTATCGATTACACATCGGGTGGAAAAATAAAAGGATATTTATCTGACCATAATGAACAATCTAGACTTATTTCTATTCAAGAACTGATAGATTTTGATGAAAGTAACGCAGATAAATACAATTTCTGAAGGAGGTTCGGGCATTGCATGCAAGAGAATACATGAGGGTTTGTTGAAATGTGGTGTTGATTCCCATTTTTTGACCTTAAAAACTTTACTTTCCAATCGAAATAATAGTCTATACAATCGTTTAAAGTATTACCTCGCTGAAAGAAAGTACATAAAGACAAATTTTAAATATTTACAAGGAAAAGTAGCAGGGTATGATATTTTTACATTACCCATTAGTCCCCACAAATATTTAGCTGATTTTGTGCACGTTATTGATACCGATGTGATTCATTTTCATTGGATGAGTCATCTTTTGGACTACAATTCATTTTTTCAAAAAGTAAAAAGACCTATAGTTTGGACCTTGCATGACATGAATCCATTTACAGGAGGTTGTCATTATTCTTCTGGGTGCATTGGGTTTGAAAAATATTGTAGCCTTTGTCCACAACTAAGCGGAACTATTAATGACAATCATGCTGACGAAATGTTACAATTAAAAGAACGATCATTTTCGAACATTTCAGATAAACAAATGATTGTTGTAACCCCGTCACGTTGGTTGATGGAATTGTCAAAAAAAAGTAGATTGTTTTCCCGTTTTGAGCATGTTACAATTCACAATGGCTTAAATACCAATGTTTTTAAGGTA
>JBIKRJ010000048.1:0-13356 GCA_044349205.1 Cytophagales bacterium
GCCTGCAAACCGGCGATAAACTAATCGTAACTGGATACCTTGACTTGATAGAAGGACAACCCCTTGTAAGTAGCAAGTAATAAGATACAAGTAATAAGACTTGTTATGCACAACTACAAGGAATTGAAAGTTTGGCAAAAATCTATAGAGCTAGCTACCCTTATATACCAACTAGCCAACCAATTTCCAAAGGAAGAAAAGTTTAGACTAATGTCTCAAATTCTGCGAGCAGTGGTTTCTATCTCATCCAATTTTGCCGAGGGAGCTGGACGTAATTCCGAATCTGAATTTAATCAGTTCTTAGGCTATGCCAGAGGCTCTTCTTTTGAATTAGAAACTCAAATAATAATCGCCAATAAGTTAGCCTATCTATCCACGGAAGAACTTCTTAAAGCACAAACATTAACCAATGAAATCCAAAAAATGCTTTATGGTCTAAAAGCCAGCATAAATTCTTGATACTTAATACTTATATCTTAATACTTCTAAAATGAAAGAATTCAAAGCCAGTAGCTGGTCTATCGACAATAAAACCACCATTTATGTGTTGGCGATTTTTATATCAATAGCAGGCTTTTTTGCCTATCAAAAAGCACCTAAAGAGCAATTTCCAGAGATCGTTTTTCCACAGATATACGTGAGTGCGGTGTATCCAGGCACGGCTCCAACCGACATGGAAAATTTGGTCACAAAACCTTTGGAAAAACAAGTGAAATCAATTTCAGGAGTTAAAAAGGTGAAAAGCAGCTCCTTTCAAGATTTTGCCACGGTTTTGGTCGAATTCAATACTGATGTGAATGTGGCACTTGCCAAACAAAAAGTAAAGGATGCAGTGGATAAAGCTAAAAAAGAACTCCCAAAAGACTTGGCCGAAGACCCCCAAGTTGTAGAAGTGGATGTGTCGCAAATTCCCATCATGAACATCAATGTGGCGGGTGATTACGACCTAGATCGTCTGAAGAAATATTCAGAAGACCTGCAAGACCACATTGAAAGTTTGAAAGAAATAACCCGAGTTGACTTGCTCGGCGCACTTGAACGCGAGATCCAGATAAATGTGGACAAGTTTAAAATGGAAGCCGCAGGAGTAAGTTTGGGCGACATAGAGCGTGCCGTTGCCTACGAAAACATGACCATTTCTGGAGGCTTGCTCAGCATGAATGGACAAAAACGCAACATATCCATCAAAGGCGAATTTGACACACCCTTGCAAATCGAAAACATCATCATACGTTCGTCTTCGGGTGCACAAGTATATTTGAAAGACATTGCGCAAGTAGTTGACTCCCACAAAGAAAAAGAAACTTTTGCTCGTCTTGGTGGCAAAAACGTGATCACTCTGAACGTGATAAAAAGAAGTGGGGAAAATTTGATAGATGCCTCCGACAAAATAACCGCCATTATCGAGGAAATGAAGGAGCAAAATTTTCCTTCCGACTTGATCATCACAGTTACTGGCGACCAATCGTCGAAAACCCGTATCACCCTTCACGATTTGAACAACACCATCATCATTGGTTTCATTTTGGTAACACTCATTCTCATGTTTTTCATGGGGACTACCAATGCCATGTTTGTGGGGTTATCTGTTCCTTTGTCTATGTTCATTTCGTTCTCCTTGGGTTTCCCGATAGTGGAAATGATTACGGGAAGAGACATCACCATGAACATGATTGTACTTTTCTCCATGCTATTGGCCTTGGGAATTGTGGTGGACGATGCCATTGTGGTCATAGAAAACACCCACCGTATTTTTGAAAATGGGAAAAAACCTATTGTTCAAGCGGCAAAAGAGGCTGCGGGGGAAGTCTTTATGCCTGTTCTTTCAGGCACAATGACCACCTTGGCACCCTTTTTTCCTCTTCTGTTCATGCCAGGTGTAGTGGGCAAGTTTATTTGGTTTTTACCCATGACACTTATCATCATGTTGTTTTCCTCTCTCATTGCCGCCTACATTTTCAATCCTGTTTTTGCTGTCGATACCATGAAACCCCATGAGCATGAAAAGCAAAACAAGATTGACAAGGCATTCAAGATAACGTCTGGTGTGTTTGCCTTTTTGGCGCTCATTTTTTACTTGTCGAAATCTTTTGGAATGGGGAATTTCACCATAACGCTTTATTTGCTTTATGTGCTGAATAAATTCGTTTTTGGCAGTTGGATTACTACTTTCCAAGATCGCATTTGGCCCAAAGTACAAAACTCCTACTCAAACCTATTGATATGGTGCTTGAAAGGTTTTAGACCCATTTTTTTATTATTGGGTACGGTATTGCTTTTTTTCATATCCATGACCTTGGCTGGAAAACTAAAGTCAAGTTTCTTTCCACAAGCCGAACCCAATTTCATTTTTGCCTACATTGAAATGCCCATCGGAACCGACCAGCTTGTTACCGACTCCATTACCTCGGTGGTAGAAAAAAGAGTCGTACAAGTAGTGGGACAAGACAACCCCCTTGTAGAATCCATTATTGCAAATGTGGGCAAAAATGCCGGCGATCCAAATGTTCCCGACTTTTCTGCCACACCACACAAAGGAAAAGTAACGGTAGCGTTTGTGGAATATGGCAAGCGCAATGGCAAATCGACGGAAGATTACTTAGCTAAAATAAGAGATGGTGTAAAAGGCATACCAGGGGCTACCATCGTGGTCGACCAAGAAAAAGGAGGGCCCCCAACTGGCAAACCAATTAATATAGAACTGAGTGGCGATAATTATGAGCAGTTGGTTAGCACCTCTGAAAGTTTAATCAAGTATTTAAATCAAAAAGCAGTAGCAGGTATTGAAGAATTAAAATCGGACGTATTGAAACACAAACCTGAAGTATTGGTAAAAATAAACCGCGAAAAGGCCAACCGCGAGGGAGTAAGCACGGGGCAAATTGCCATGGAGATTCGAACAGCCTTGTTTGGAAAAGAGATATCAAAATTTCGCGACGAAAATGATGAATATGAGATCCAATTGCGCTTTCAAGAGGCACAACGCAAAAACATCGAATCGTTGCTCAATTCCAAGATTACCTATCGTGATATGAACATGGGTGGTCGTATGCGCTCCATTCCACTTTCAGCCTTTACCACTATCGAATATTCCGATACCTATGGCGGTATCAAACGCAAAAACCAAAAACGAGTCGTGACTGTCGAATCGAATATATTGGGAGGATTTTCCAACAATCAAGTGGTCGCCGATATTCAAAAAGCATTGCCCGATTTCCCACAACCAGAAGGGGTCGTCATTAAAATGACAGGTGAGCAAGAAGATCAAGCCGAAACACAAAACTTTATCGGATTGGCTCTGATGATGTCTATCGGAATCATATTGCTCATTTTGGTATTACAATTCAATTCAATCAGTAAACCCATCATCATATTGACAGAAATTATATTTAGTATCATTGGGGTTTTCCTAGGCTTTTATATTTTCGACATGGAAGTATCGATATTTATGACTGGTATTGGGATTGTAACCTTGGCAGGCATTGTAGTACGGAATGGTATATTGTTGGTGGAATTTACCGAAGTACTTGAAAAGCAAGGGATGAATACCTTTGATGCCATAGTATTGGCAGGAAAAACTCGAATGACCCCCGTGTTGATGACCGCCTCTGCCACCATTTTAGGATTAGTTCCCTTGGCCATTGGGCTCAACATCGATTTTGTGACACTTTTCACTGAATTCAATCCTCACTTTTTCCTTGGGGGCGACAGTGTGGCATTTTGGGGACCTTTGTCTTGGACACTAATATTCGGCTTGGGATTTGCTACTTTCCTTACACTAGTGTTAGTGCCAGCCATGTATTTGTTGGTAGAAAAATTGAAAGTGCGGTTGAAAAAGAAAAGCATTTAAACTCTATAACTCTTCAATAAAAAAAGTCCCGCCTGTAAAAACAGACGGGACTTTTTTATTGCAAACAGGTTGGTTGATTAATACATACCGCCCATACCGCCACCACCGCCCATTGGCGCGGCAGGTGCTTTTTCTTCCTCTTCGTCAGCTATTACAGCTGCAGTGGTTAAAAGAAGTGCTGCAATCGAAGATGCATTTTCAAGTGCAAGTCTTGTCACCTTGGTAGGATCAAGAATACCCGCTTTGATAAGGTTTTCGTAGCGATCTTCACGGGCATTGTATCCGAAGTCATCTTTACCTTCTTTAACTTTTTGTACCACAACCGAACCTTCACCACCACAGTTTGCCACAATGGTTCTCAGCGGGGACTCGATAGCAGTTCTAATGATATTTACACCCGTAACTTCATCTTCGTTGCGAGTTTGAATGTTGTTAAGCACATGTCCTGCACGGATTAGTGCCACACCACCTCCTGCTACAATGCCTTCTTCCACAGCGGCTCTTGTAGCGTGAAGGGCATCGTCCACTCTGTCTTTTTTCTCCTTCATTTCTACTTCAGTAGCTGCTCCTACATACAAAATAGCCACACCGCCTGAAAGCTTCGCAAGACGCTCTTGAAGTTTCTCTCTGTCGTAATCGGAGGTTGTGCTCGCAACTTGATTTTTGATTTCATTGATACGGGCAGTAATGCCTTCTTTCTTGCCAGCACCGTTTACAATGGTAGTATTGTCCTTGTCAATCACCACTTTTTCGGCAGTGCCAAGGAAATCAAGCGTAGCATTCTCTAGTTTGAAACCTCTTTCTTCCGAAATAACAGTACCACCTGTAAGAACTGCGATGTCTTCCAACATGGCTTTTCTTCTGTCGCCAAAACCAGGTGCTTTGACAGCCGCGATTTTTAGAGCACCACGAATTTTGTTTACGACCAATGTTGCCAATGCCTCACCTTCCACTTCTTCCGAAATAATCACAAGCGGCTTGCCAGTTTGTGCAACTTGCTCAAGCACAGGAAGAAGTTCCTTCATTGAGGAAACTTTCTTGTCGTAAATCAAAATGTAAGGCTTGTCTAGTTCAGCCTCCATTTTATCTGGATTGGTCACAAAATAAGGAGAAAGATATCCTCTATCGAATTGCATACCTTCTACTACTTTCACCTCAGTTTCAGTGCCTTTGGCTTCTTCTACGGTGATAACGCCGTCTTTGCCAACTTTTTCCATGGCATCGGCAATCATTTTACCAATTTCGCTGTCGCTATTGGCCGAAATGGTGGCAACCTGCTCTATTTCGGAATTGTTACTGATTTTCTTTGACTGTTTTTTAAGGTCTTCGATAATAGCAGAAACTGCCTTATCGATACCTCTTTTCAAGTCCATTGGGTTTGCACCAGCTGCAACGTTTTTCAGACCAGCTGTCACAATAGCTTGTGCAAGCACGGTAGCAGTTGTAGTACCATCACCGGCCGAATCTGCGGTTTTAGAAGCAACTTCTTTTACTAATTGTGCGCCCATATTTTCAATTGGGTCTTTCAGTTCAATGTCTTTCGCAACAGTTACCCCGTCTTTTGTAATGACAGGTGCACCAAACTTCTTGTCAAGAATTACGTTGCGACCCTTTGGTCCAAGAGTCGATTTGACCGCATCGGCGAGTACATCTACGCCTTTTTTCAGTTTTTCACGAGCTTCGCTGTCGAACAACAGTTTTTTAGCTGCCATAGTATTTAAAATTTAATGGTTAAGAATAAGTGATTAAAGTTGATTTAGTTCTATTATAAAACTGCAAAAATGTCAGACTCACGCATGATTAAGTATTCCTTGCCGTCCACATTTATTTCGGTTCCAGCATATTTTCCATACAATACTTGGTCCCCTACTTTCACGGTGATTGGCTCATCTTTTTTGCCATTACCAACTGCCACAATTACTCCCTTTTGTGGTTTTTCTTTGGCAGTATCGGGAATAATGATGCCTGATGCCGTCTTTGACTCTGCGACTGCTGGTTCTACCAGAACCCTGTCAGCCAATGGTTTGATGTTAAGGTTTGACATATTGTGCTAATATTTAAGGTTACAAATTTTTGTACGCCTTTAATTACACATACTGTGCCAACACCATTGAGTATGTCAATTTTTCCGAGAAAATGTATTTTGAAAATGCACTAAAAACAAAAAAGACGGCTTTTGACCGTCTTTTTTGTTTTCTAAAATTTAAGTTTACTAACTAATCGCTTCGTTCACCAACTTAGCAGCATCTTTCAATACCACCGCCGATTTTACTTTCAAGCCCGACTCGTTGATAATCTTTGCTCCTTCTTCGGCATTTGTACCTTGCAAACGCACAATGATGGGCACTGGTATGTTGCCAATGGCCTTGTATGCTTCTACTACCCCATTGGCCACACGGTCGCAGCGCACTATACCGCCAAAAACATTTATCAATATGGCTTTTACATTGGGATCCTTCAAAATTATTCTAAAACCTGCTTCCACCGTTTTGGCATTGGCTCCACCTCCTACATCCAAAAAGTTGGCTGGCTCGCCTCCCGAAAGCTTAATGACATCCATAGTGGCCATGGCCAAACCGGCACCGTTTACCATACACCCTACATTGCCGTCTAACTTCACATAGTTCAAGTTGTTTTCGCCAGCTTCTACTTCCAAAGGATCTTCTTCAGTAATATCGCGATAAGCGGCCAATTCTGGGTGACGGAACAAAGCATTGTCGTCCAAACTTAACTTGCAGTCAACGGCCAAAATTTGGTCGTCTGAAGTTTTCAAAACTGGATTTATTTCTATCATTTCAGCATCACTATCCACATAAGCTTTGTAAAGCTTGGTGATGAAGCTGACCATTTCTTTAAATGCATTGCCAGACAAGCCCAAACCAAACGCTACTTTTCTAGCCTGAAATGGTTGAAGCCCCACTAATGGGTTTATCCATTCTTTGAATATTTTTTCAGGAGTTTTATGTGCGACTTCTTCAATGTCCATACCGCCTTCTGTACTGGCAATGATGACGTTTTGCCCAGTAGCACGATCCAACAAAATGCTTAAATACAATTCATTGGGCGGCGTGGCACCAGGGTAATACACATCGGCGGCTACAAGTATTTTGTTTACCATTTTACCTTCTGCACCAGTTTGTAAGGTAACCAATGTGCCGCCCAATATTTGAGAAGCCTTGGTTTTTACCTCATCGAGCGTTTTGGCCACCATTACACCGCGGTACTCGGTGCCTTTTATCTTTCCTTTTCCACGACCACCCGCATGTATCTGTGCCTTTATGACCCAAAGATTAGTTCCTGTTAGTTCTGTCAGTTTTTTTGCGGCTTCAAGGGCTTGTTCAGGCGTTTCGACCATGATGCCTTCGCCAATTTTGACTCCGTGTTTTTTCAGGATTTCTTTCCCTTGGTATTCGTGTATGTTCATCTTATAAGTATTAGGGCAAAATGCTTGTTCATTTTCCAAATTAAACCAATTCATTTCTATTTTCAAATTAGATGAATTGGAAGGCTAAACCTAAAAACATAGCAAGGTCATCTGAAATCTAAAATTAAACTTAATTTTGACATAAATATGAACTATGATTGAGGCAATAAATTTGAAAAAAAACTACGGCCAATTGCAAGTATTAAAAGGGGTAAGCTTACACATTGGAAAAGGAGAGTTTGTCTCGATTGTAGGCCCTTCAGGTGCAGGTAAATCGACACTGCTACATATCATTGGGACATTGGACAAATACGACCAAGGAAGTGTCCTTATCGATGATAAAAACCCTTTTTCAATGAAATCAAGTGAACTTGCCTCTTTTCGCAATACCCAGTTTGGTTTTGTATTTCAATTTCATAATCTATTACCCGAATTTACAGCCCTTGAAAATGTGTGTTTGCCAGGTTTAATTGGCGATAGAGCTCAAAAAGAAGTAGAAAAAGAGGCCAAGGAATGGCTAGAAAAATTTGGTTTGCAAAAAAGAATGGAACACAAACCTTCCGAACTTTCGGGCGGTGAGCAACAACGCGTTTCGGTTGCCAGAGCCCTTATCAACAAGCCTAAAATTATTTTCGCCGACGAACCTACGGGAAACTTGGATGCTACAAATGCAGCGCAAATGCACCATCATTTTCTTGAATTGAACCGTGATTTGGGCATCACGTTTGTTGTGGTCACCCACAATCAGGAATTTGCCAACATGGCGCATCGAAAAATAGAGATGCGAGATGGCCAAATAGAGTGATATCTTCTAAAACTCCAATCGCCTAAATTTGGGCGTGTGCGTCTTTTCCATGTTCCGCAACTCGTAGTTTATGAATACTTCGTGCGTTCCCGAGTTACGAAACCTTGGCACTCCGGCTATCGACACATAGTCGAAAGAATAGCCAATCTTTATCTTTTCCTTGAATTTATCACTGATTTTGTCGGCATTTACCCCAATGTTGAAAGTAAATGCTGCACCTGTCCGATATCCAAAACCAAGCCAAATAGCCTCTTTGTATTCTCCAACAATTTTTGCTTGTACTTGCAGTGGCGCATTGTTCACATAATTGAGCCAAAAAGCAGGTTTTAACCTATATTTTTCTCCGAGAGACTGATTGTACCCTCCATTGAAATAAAAGTGTCTCAATAGTTTAGAATTGGCTAGCTGGTTGCTGTATTTAATTTGTGACTGGGTAAGGTGTACCGACGAAAGTCCCAAGTAAAATTTGTCATCTTGGTGACGATATAGAAAACCAACTCCCAATTCGGGTAGAATGGGAGATTGAATGCCTTGATTTACCAAGGGGTCGAATTGGTCAAATGCCCTAATTTCATCCTGATTGGCCCTGTATTGGCGCATTCCTACTTGCATTCCCATGCCCAGTTTCCCACTTGTCAAGTCCAAGTGATAGGCATATGAACCCATCAGTGTAAAATTGCGCTCTATACCAGCTCTGTCTGTCACCACGTGTAGGCCTGCACCCATGGTTTGTTGTTTCAAAGGAGCATTGGCACTGAATGTTTGCGTGACGGGGGCATTTTCAAAACCTGAGGCCACCCATTGGTTTCTATTGAAAAGCGTAAAGTTTAGGTTTTCGGAAGTACCTGCAAAAGCTGGGTTATATATCAGAGGATTGAATTGAAACTGGGTAAATTGGGGATCTTGCTGAGCCCAGGTACGCTGTACCAATCCCAGCAAAAAACAAAAACCTATTATCCATCTTTTCCTTGCCATCTATCCTATTTATCTGTGTAGCAACACATCGCGCTGTATGGGTTTACTACCGTCTTTCAAATCTAAAATGTAATAATAAGTGCCTGCTGGCAATCCACCACCATCCCAATCGTTGTTGTAATTTTTTGATTCGAATACCTTGTTTCCCCAACGGTTAAAGACGTGCAATTCAGATTCTTTGTACAAATGCAAATTGGTGAAGTAAAGCACGTCATTATGACCATCGCCATTGGGCGTGAAAATGTTGAAACTAATGACTTTTGTGTTGTAATTCAGACATACCGTATTTGACCAACTTTCGCGCTGTGCTGTACTTTTTTCGATGGCACGAATCCTATAACACTGATTTTCGGCATCAAAAGAGTTTAGGTATTTGGCCAAGGTATCCAAATTGCCAGAAACATAAAATGCAAGTGGGCCACCGTTCAAACCTCTCCAAATTTGGTATTCGGCCACCACACTATCCCAACGCACAAAACTATTCCAATTCAAATTGGTTTCCTGCTGGTTGTCTGGTGCATCCTTCACAATACCTACCAACTGAATATTGCGTTGCGAACGGCTTTGCAATGTGTCCGAACAAACATTTAATTGTGTAGGCAAACCTAGTTTGTAATAGAAAACTCCTTCATTAGATGAAGATAAATTGTTGTAATAAACACTGTCAGACTTCGAAACAGAGTCAATTTTTATCCAATTGGAATTGACCGACCTCCTAAATACATACAAGCTGTCTTGAACAATATCTGCAGGATTAAACACTTTGAAATCTAATCGCACTAGCTTTTCGTCTTTGAAAAAATGGCCAGTATTGACCAAGCGAACTATGGAAGGGCGTTTGATTATGATGCTGTCCACCCCTGGACATTCATTTCCTTTTCTAACCTCTACTTTGTATTCGTTAGAAGTCCATGAATTCACACCCGTCAAAGAATCGGCTGAAGTGGTAGCGAACAGGACATCGTTGGCAAACCAATTGTAAGTGTAATTATCGGCTGGAGTAGCTTGTGCCTTCAACCTTATTGCCTTATTGTTACAAATGAGGGTGTTATTTGGACTCAAGTTGACTAACGGAATAAAAGTAGAAATATTGAATGAAGTATCTTTATTGCATCTTGTACCGGCTCTAGTTATTGTTACTTGGAACGTACCCAAATCTAAATTTGGATTCGTATAGGAGGTCAGGTCGCCAGAAAAATTATATGCCCCGCTAGGCGCCACTGTCAAATCTATTTTACCATCGGTCTGGTTACAGGAAGGAGTCGTAATGTTTGCAGAAACTGTAAAATCGGGAGTGGCATCTACCGAAATAACAGTATCAAATGCACATGCGTTTGATTTTTTTGTCAAAACAGCTAGGTAATCGCCAGCCCCTACATTGGTTTTAGTTTCTGAAATGAAATCACCACTAAAATCATAGTCTAATACTGTACCTTGACTTGGACTTAGGATTATAGTTCCGTCGGTTTTGTTGCAACTAGGCTTGGTAATATTGGCGTTAACGGTAAAATCGGTCTGATTTGTGAGTATAAAATTTTTGTCGATGGTACAATCTGTTCCTTGGCGGGTTACTATTGCACGATAAATGCCTCTTGCCAAATTAGTTTTGAGATTTGACGTAAAATCGCCACTGAAATCATACACATCGGTAGCTCCAGCTGGATTTACTTTCAATTCGATAGCACCATTTGCTAGACTGCAACTAGATTTTGTGATGACAGCATCTAGCGTAAAATCGGGTTGGTTGCGTAATGTGAAATTGGTGTCTTTTTTACAGCCATCAGCACGCAAAATACTGATTGCGAAATTCTTGGCCACCAAACTAGTATTTGAGCCCAACGACAAACCTCCTGTAACATTGTAAACTCCAGCTGGAGAAACAGCCAAGTTGATTGCCCCATCCGCTTTATTACACGTGGGGTTTGTGATTGTGGACGAAACAAAGAAAGGAATGTTTTGATCTAAGACAAAAGCTGTGTCTTTGAAGCAAGTAGTATTCTTACGCGTTATAATGACACGATATGATCCACTACCCAAATTGTTTGCCAAGGATGAGGTAAATTCACCTGAAAAATCATAGTCTGAAATAGCTCCTGGAGATACATTCAACTGAATAGAACCATCTTTTTGTGTACAAGTAGGTTTTGTCAAATTGGCGGTTACATCAAAGTCGGTTTTATTGCCCAAAATTATTGCTGTATCCAGTACACATATAAATTTGCTTATGGCCGAAACAGGGTATACCCCTGATGGTAAACCTGTAGTAACGGCTTGCGAAAGCGCCCCTTTGAACACATAATCGCCCACTGGGCCAGGTATTGGCAACAAACTTATTTCACCGTCGGTATTACCGCAAAGTGGTTTTTGCAAAGTGGTGGCAAGGGTAAAATCGGCGGGACTTGTAAGTTCAAATGTGGTATCTTTTATGGCACAACCAGAACTTATTTGGGTGAAGGTTACTTTATAATCTCCTGCAGCCAAGCCATTGTTTACATCAGAAGTCAAGCTTCCACTAATGGAGTAATTGGAAATAGGGCCTGGGGTAATAGTGAAGTTCAAAGCGCCATCCGACAATTTGCACTTAGGACGAACTTTGGTAGCAGAAACACTGAATGGGAAAGTGTTCTTCAGTTGAATTAAGGTATCTTTAAAGCACCCCGTAATCGTATCGGTTACTCTAACGTTGTAATTTCCAGGAGTTAGGTTTGTGTTGTTGGCTATTGAAAGACTGCCCGAAACTTTAAATCCAATGGAAGGTGAAATGCTTATGTTGATGGCACCCGAACCGCCGCAAACAGGTTGTGTTACATCTGCCACAATATTGAACAATGGCTTGCCGGGTACAGATATCGTATCAACAAAAGTGCAAATGCCATTTGTGGTGGAAACGTTGTACACTCCTGGCGCTACATTTGTACTTGTGGCACTAGTAAAACTTCCGCTAAAAGTGTAAGAACCAGCTGGAATAGTACTGATGTTTACTTCACCATTTTTCAAACCACAGTCTGGCTGTATGACATTTACTTGGGTAGTAAAATCTCCTTGCGATTCCAAGTTAAACGAAGTGTCGCGCATACATTTTGTAAGACTATCTACAATGCCAATTGTGTAAGTCCCTTTTAACAAATCGTTATTAGTGAAACCCGTTAGGTTGCCAGATGTTATACCAAATGGGCCCAAATTGGTGTTAAAACTTAGCGCTATGCTGCCATTATTTTTCGAGCAAGTTGGTTGTTTGACCGTGCTAGAGATGGTAAACTTTGGCAATTGCTTCACCACTATGTTGGTATCCAAACTACATTTTGAAATAGAATCAGTAATCGTAACTTGGTAATTTTTAGCTGTCAATATCGTATCAATCAATTTTGTAAGGTCTCCAGAAACCAAAAGTTTACCTACTGCTCCCGATACATTTAGATTTACAATGGCTGGCGAAACAGGAAGACAGCCTATGTCTTTCACAATTGGATTTACTTTGAAACGGGTAGTAACCAAGGTAGTCAAAGTAGTATCGACACTTGGTGGCAATGCACATTGTTCGGTCGATGTAAGTAATACTTTCACATTGGCATTTTTGGTTAAAGTGTCCAATTGCAATGTTTTTCCAAAACCAGTTTGCACGGAAAGTCCATTTACAAACCATTGAAAAATAGGACTTGTGCCTGCATTTATTTCAACGGCAGTGTAGGTAACGCTGGTTTTGGCACAAACTATATTTGAGGCAGATTGAGATAAAATAACGCTTGGAACTGTGGCAGGAATAATGCCTAGGTTTATGGAGTCTGATACCGTATTACAACCACCTGCAGTCGTTCGTTTCACCTTATAAAAACCTGCACTATTGGCTTGTATTGACTGATTCGTGCCGATCAGATTGTTTGAAAGAAACCATTGGTCTTGACCTGAAACAAAATTAGTAATACTGATATCCAGGCTTTTCCCTTGGCATACTTGTTGTGCTCCCGATAAGCTTAATAAAGGTTTTGGTGGTGCTGATCTTATTCCAATATTTTTTGAATCTGATGTGGCGGAACAAGTACCCAAAGTCGTCCTCACCTTGTAAGCTCCGGCCTGCGTCACAACCAAACTATCTGTATTGGCACCAAAAATCTCAATTCCATTTACTATCCACTGTAAATTTTGGGTAGAACTTGTGAATAGTCTCAAGCTATTGCCGGGGCAAATTGAATCGGAAGCTGAAAGGATGGTTGGTTTTGCAGGACTTGGATTGGTAATAATTTGAATGGAATCTTCCCCAATACATGAAACGTTATTCACCTTTAATAATAACTTTCCAGACGT
>JBIKRJ010000231.1:0-3543 GCA_044349205.1 Cytophagales bacterium
CCTTTCTTTCAGCAGGCTTTCTGCACATTACATCTAACTAATTAAAGAATACACGCATTGAATGTCCCATTCTAATTAGTTCATCATGCTCAAACACTTAAAATTAGTCCTCGTTACAGTTGCTAGCTTTTCTTGCATGGTCAATGTTTCAAATGCCCAAGTGGTAGGAGGATTTTTCCCAAATTGGTATGCCTCTTCCAGCATAAACACGATTCAATGGCCCAAACTTACCGACCTATTTTATGCCTTTGCACAGCCCACCAATACTGGTGGTTACACCTTAACCAATGAAAACTGGCTAACAACGCTAGTAAACAATGGCAAAGCCAATAATGTGCGAATACACTTATCTTTTGGAGGGGCTGCCCAAGGAAGTACGGGGTGGTCTGGTTGTATTTCAACGGCAACCAACCGTTCTAATTTTGCAAATACCTGCAAGAATTTAGTCACGACCTACGATCTGAACGGCATCAACCTAGACTGGGAATATCCTTCCGCAACCGAAGCGGCAAATTTTGCCGATTTGGCAATAAAAATCAGAGCTGCTTTGGATCAGGCAGAAGTCACACTGGGTCACAAAGTGTATCTAACCTGTGCTGTTTCGGCATTGATTTGGAACAACGACGGTATCAATAGCAACTTCCTAAGCGTAATGGATTATGTAATGCCAATGGCATTTGATGATGGTTCGTGTTCCTACTGCGGTGGGCCCAATCATTCATCTTTAACTATGGCTCAAAATGCTTTTTTGCATTGGACAACAGGTATACCAAATTCAGGGAAACCGGGAAAAGGAGTGGCTCCCAACAAAATCGTGATTAGTATTCCTTTCTATGACAATACAGGAACAGCCTACCAAAGTTTTTCTAATTCTAATCCTGCTGCATATTTCAGCGATGCCGATGGGTATTATGGAGGATATTACTACAACTCCGATCCACTCATAAAAGCAAAAGCAGATTACTTGATGCCAAAAGGAGTTGCAGGTTTGTGGACTTGGGAATTGGTCCAAGACAGAACAGACCAATATTCATTGCTTGGGAGCATGTATTCAAATGTCATGAGCTATTCTTGCGCTTTGCCTACCCCAAACCTTGGTTCCGACCAGTCTATATGCGGACAAAGCTCCATCACTTTAAATTCAAATTTGACCACAGCGACAGTCCGTACTTTCACTTGGAAAAAAGACGGTGCAGTGGTAGTTAATGCAAGTACAACGGCCACTACCTATGCCATTTCTCTTGGTGGAACTTACAGAGTTGAAGTAACCGAAGGAACCTGCATGAAATTCGACGAAGTGGTGGTGTCTTCCACTTTAAGCCCTGTTGTTTTGGGTGGCCCCTACACCTTGTGCAATCCTCCCACTGTCACGCTAAATTCAGGTTCAGATGCAAATGGTAAAACTTTTGTTTGGAGGAAAGACAATTTGGTCATTTCAGGTGCCACTTCTCCTACGTATGTAGCTTCTATGGCAGGAATATACAATGTGACAGTGAGTGCTATTGGTTGTAGCAGCGTTTCGGGCTCCACATCTGTCTCTTCTTCATTACCTGTAGCAAAAAATGACACCATCTGTTCGGCAGGAACTGCAAATTTAATTTCCAATGTGGCTTCCGATTGGTACACCTCTTCTACGGGAGGAACTGCTGTAAAAACAAACAGCACTACCCATTCCCCATCAATTTCGACAAGTACTATTTTCTACATACAGCCCAGTGGCGCAGCTTCTACATCCAACACTACTATGCGTTCAGCTTTCCAAAACGATGGTTGGCAACAAAATCCAAATGTATATGCCACAAAATTTGATGTGCTTGCCAGCATTTCATTAGATGCGGTTACTGTAAATATTGCGGGTGGCGACATCACATTAAATGTAGTCGCCAGCAACGGCACAACTGTTGTGGCAAGCAAATCATTCGCGGCACTTTCGGCAGGCCTCAACACACTAAATTTAGGCTTTTCCTTGAGTCCAGGCACCTACTACATCAATACAGTTGGTTCTGTTTCAACTACCCTAGTCGATTTAACACCTGCTGCAAATTATTCCATACCAAACATCATCACAGTATATGGAGAAGCTTTTTGGGACTGGTCGGTACCTTACGGAGATGGATATGTTTTGAGTGGAGATTATGGCAATTACATAAATCTCAAAGTATCTTCGGGTTATAGTTGTGGCCGCGTACCCGTGTATGCTGTAGTAAATGCCAACAATCCGAAATGCGTTTCCAATCCCCCAATTTCAAATTTCACTGCCAACAAAACGACAGCTTGTACGAATGAACAAATCACGTTCACCGATGCTTCCACAGGAGGGACTCCTACTTCTTGGTCGTGGGACTTTGGGGCTGGAGCCACTCCACCGACTGCAACAGGAAAAGGCCCACATGTTGTAACCTACAGTACTACAGGTAGCAAAACCATTTCATTAATTGCTTCAAACCAATTTGGCTCGAACAAAAACACAAAAACAAATTTTGTTAGTATAACGGGTGCAGCTGGCGCAGCGGGTACTATTTCAGGCAGTACTTCAGTATGTGCTGGTTCTTCCCAAACATACAGCATTTTGGCAGTGACAGGTGCAAACAACTATACTTGGACTGTTCCTGCTGGCGCCACCATTACTGCTGGACAAGGAACTACTTCCATAAATGTGAATTTTACAAATGCCTCATCAGGAAACCTTTCGGTAACACCCTCCAATGGTTGTGGAAATGGGACTGCTACAACAGTCGCAATCACTGTCAATCCCTTGCCAAACGCATCGGGAAATATAAGCGGTCAAACAAGTGTGTGCGCAAATCAGACTGGCTTAAATTACTCATTACCAAGTGTACAAAATGCGACTGGTTATAACTGGACTTTACCAACTGGTGCTAAGATAACATCGGGTTTGGGTACCAATTCCATTACCGTTTCTTTTGCAACAACGCCAGGAAATATTACCGTCATTCCTTCCAATTCTTGTGGAAATGGAACTTCCTCCACATTGGCTGTTGGCGTGACCAACAAACCAGGTGCAACCACAATTGCAGGAAGAACTTCCGTATGTCCAAATGCAAGAGGTATTGTGTATTCGGCTGCCAGTGCTTCTGGCGCCACTTCTTATGTGTGGACGGTTCCTGCTGGTGCTACCATCACATCGGGGCAAAACACAACCGATATTACAGTGTTGTTCGGAACTTCGGGTGGAGCCGTTACCGTAACACCCACAAATAGCTGTGGCAGCGGTACAATTGCTTCTTTGGCGGTTTCTACTTCAGGAGCAAATCTTCCTTTTGCCGAAGACTTTGAAAATGGTTTTCCACCCCAATCGTGGTCAGTCTCAAATCCAGATGCCAATATCACTTGGGCAAGTGCTACTACAGGTGCATCCTCCACAGCAAGTGCCTTTATGGACTATTGGAATTATACAGGAACAGCTAAAAAAGACGAATTGGTACTGCCGATTATTTCGTTGGTAAGTCAATCTACAGCAAGTTTAAGCTTTTTCCACGCCTATGCTTGGAGAGATGCCCCTGGAACAAATAATGACCGAGG
>JBIKRJ010000049.1:0-13198 GCA_044349205.1 Cytophagales bacterium
GTGCTATTATTCACGCTATGTCGCACCTAAAAACCTATTCCTCACACGATTTCGATGCTCAAGATATTCGTTTTATGGGAGGATTGCGCAAGCAAATGCCCCTCACTTTTCTTACATTTCTAGTGGCTTCTTTTGCAAGCGCTGGCATACCATTTAGTGCAGGTTTTCTTTCAAAAGACGAGATTTTGCTTTCTGTGGTCTCGTGGACTTTGCTGCAAAACAATACTGCTCATTATGTTTTGATGCTATTGATTTTTGCCACATCGTTTATGACGGTTTTCTACACAGGCAGACTGGTTTTTACAGTCTTTTTCGGCGAATTTCGATTGGCCAAAGCGCACCAGTCGTTCCAAGATTTATTCAAGTATCTGCACGAGCCACCCAAGTTTATGTTGTACGTATGTTTGGTTCTTGTGCCTTTTTGTCTGTTTGTGGTTTTTTCCACTCATCCTTTCAATGTTGAAGCGAGTTGGTTGTATGCGCTTTTGCCAAATCCTCGCTTGCCCTTGCTTCCCGATTATTTCTCTACGGAAATGTTCCAAATGAAAAAAGCATCGCTTCATCTTCTTGTGGTAGGGGTATCTTTGTTTCTCATTTCTTTTGCGTTGGGCTTGTCTTATTTGTTTTATGGCAGTAGCCGAAAAGCCAATTTTGACTTTTTGAGGGTGCATTTCCGAAGATTGGGCATTCTGAATCTTTCTTACAATGCATTCTATGTCAATTATTTGTATGAAATAGTGGTGGTAAGGCCATTCGATAGGCTTTCATTTTTTGCCGCTGAATTTGACAAAAAATGGATAGATAAATCGGTCGAAAGGTCGGCTATATTCGTGATGGGTATTTCCCATTTTTTGGCTTGGTTCGACAAGTGGGTGGTCGATGGTTCGGTTGCGGCTTTGATATGGACTATAGAGGCTGTAGGAACGCAATTGAAAAAACTACAAAACGGCAAAGTACAATCGTATCTTGTGCTTGCTTTTGCGGCAGTTCTCGCCTTTCTAATTTTTTTAGTTTTTTGATATTAAAACCACTTTTCCTTCGTCTTTGCAAGCCGACAAAAGCTGAGGGATTTTCAATCTGGAAATTGGATGAATCCAATCGGCTGCTATTTCACACACTGGTTCCAAGGCAAAACGACGGTTTGGTAATTCGGGGTGGGGAACGGTAAGGGTCGGAGAGTTGATAATCAATTGGTTGTACAACAAGATGTCGATGTCTATAATTCGGTCTTCCCAGCGTTGCGATCTAGTGCGGCCTATCGACTTTTCTATTTTTAGCAATTCAGTGAGCAAATTCTCGGGCAAAAGTGCTGTTTTAATCTTCAAAGCTTGATTCAAATATGAATTTTGGCTTGTCGTACCCCAAGGGCTTGTTTCGTACAATTGGGATAGTTGCACAATTTTCCCTGCTGTTTGGGTTATTTGCAATACAGCTTCTGCAAGGTGCTGCTTTCTAGCACCCAAATTGCTTCCAAGAAGTAAAATAGCCTCAGCCAAAACCGTTTCTTTTGCGTTCCAAATATGATTGCAGAATGATAGCAGCACTTACTTTGTCTATGTTTCCTTTGTCTTTACGCTGTGCTTTAGTACTACCATTGGCTATCATTGACTGTAAGGCCATTTTGCTCGTGTATCTTTCGTCCTCGAGAATCAGCGATATATTAGGAAAAGTTTTTCTAAACAGATTGGCAAAACCTTTTACATGCCTTGTTGAATCTGTTTCGCGAGCTAAGGAATCGGTAGGATAGCCCAGCACTACACACTCTACGCCTTCTTTGTTGAAAATTTTTTTCAGGTATTCTATCAACTCGTGGGTGCGAACCATTTCCAGCGGACTGGCAATAATTTGTAATGGGTCGGTGACGGCGATACCTGAGCGCTTTAAGCCGTAGTCGATAGCAAGTATTCTCAAAGTAGTTATGGTTTGTGGTTCGTGGTTTGTGGGTAAGAGTCTTTGTCGCAACTTACAACACACAACCCGAAACTAATTAAGCGGTATTTTTTCCTTGTATAGTTTTTTTACCTTGGCTTCGAGCTGTAGCGCTTTCGGATACAAAATCTCGTTTTCGATTTTGGCGTGTATTTTTAGTTCTTGCTCAAAACGCTGCAATTCGGAATAAATCACTTTAATGTGCAAATCTTTGTTATTTGAGAGGTCGTATTGGTTGGTAATACGCCTGATGCCCGCCATTTCGTCTTCGTGCACGTGGTGCTCAAGGGCGTGCTCTTGCAAGCGGTACTTATCAATCGATTTGAAAAGTGAATACATTTCTATAGTTCCTTCTTCGGCTTTGTGCAAAAGGCTTACGTAGTGAAAAAGCTCGTCTTCTTCTTCGTAAATGTGCTTGATGAAGTCTTCTACAAAAAGAGGAAAAATAAAACTTAAGTCTTTGATAGTCTGTCCGTATACAGGTTCTTCCGACTTGCACGAACGAATTATGTCCATCAAATAAGGCAATCTTTGCTTCACAAAAAAGTGATGCATGTGTTTCAAATATTCTATCAGCAAATCGATAGGGTAATGTAGCTGACTGAAATCGGGAGGAGTAACAGTGTTCACAGCTGCTTCGAAACTTGCCATTACATTTTCTACCGAAAGGCCTTTTTGGTTGCACACCTGTTCCAAGGTCTTTTCGGAATATTCGTAAAATTTCAATCCGAAGTAATGTAATACAGAAGCAAAAATGTAATTCTCGCCTATCAGGTCTTGAATTTTGCGCTTTTGCATTGTGAGAATAGGTTTTTCAAAGATAAGAAAATTTCATTTGCCTTTTAAGTGAATGTAAGGCTACAAAACATTAATTTATGTTGCATCCTTTTTAAGTTATGAGGAAAGGTTTTATATTTATCATTGATATAATTTTATGCGTAAAGCCATTTTTTTAATTCTTTGTCTTCATTTTTCTGTTTCTGCCCAAGAAAACATTTACGACATTTTGGGAATGGATATGGTCGATACCTCAGATTATGAAGGGAAAATCATGTTTTACGAAGAACTGCCTTTCAATTTGTTGAATAAAAGCGAGGTCGACAAAAAAGTAGACAAGGAAGTGGCGACCTCCAAACAGCATCATTTCAGAACGATGGGCGACTTGAATGCATTTTTGGTCAAAAACAAAAAAAGCGAATACGAAAAGGTGAGAAGTTTTTTTGTGTGGATTGTGAACAACATCGATTTCGATATGCAAAGCTATACAAGCAACCACGCTTCGCCACAGCACCCCTTGGTTATTTACCAAACCCGTAGGGCACTTTCCAAAGGCTATGCCGATTTGTTTACTATTTTTTGTCAAAACAACGACATAGAGTGCCGTAGTTTGAAAGGTTACACCAAAGGATTCGATGAGCAGAAAGAAAAGAAAAAATACCCTTCACATTATTGGAATGCCGTGCGGATCGACAATTATTGGTACCTGATAGATATTCCCATGTGTATGGGAAATGTGTCGAATAAAAAATTTGTGAAGAATTTTAAAGAAGACTTTTTCATTCCAACTCCAGCCGATTTTTCTAAATCGCACCTGCCTATACACGCCAGCTGGCAGCTAATGGAAAAGCATATAAGCTACGACGATTTCTACAAGTAATTAATAAATAGCATATTGGCTATTTCTACCAAACTTTCCAAGGTGCATTTTCACTTGCCCAAAGTTCTTCTAGTTTGTTTTTATCGCGCAAGGTGTCCATACACTGCCAAAAGCCTTCATGTTTGAATCCCATTAATTCTCCTTTTTTAGCCAACGATTCGATGGGTTCTTTTTCAAAAACCGTATTGCTGCCTGCTATATAATCGAAAACTTCGGGTTGGCACACAAAAAAGCCTCCGTTTATCCAAGAGCCGTCGCCTTTTGGTTTTTCTAAAAACGAGTCGATGCGATTGTTGGGAGCAAAATCTAAAGCACCATAACGGCCTTCGGGTTGAATGGCGGTCATGGTCATTAGTTTGCCGTGCGTTTGGTGGTATTTAACAAGTTCTCCAATATGAACATTGGCTACCCCATCGCCATAGGTGCACAGAAAAGGTTCGTTTCCCACAAATTTTTGGGCGCATTTTATACGGCCACCAGTCATGGTGTCTTTTCCTGTGTCTATCAATGTTACTTTCCAAGGTTCGGAAGAATTGTTGTGTACTTCAATTTTGTTGTCTTGCAAATGTATGGTGATGTCGCTTTGGTGCAAAAAATAGTTTGCAAAAAACTCTTTGATAATGTAGCCTTTGTAGCCTAGCAATATCACAAAATCGTTGAAACCATGGGCTGAATATATTTTCATGATGTGCCAAAGGATGGGTTTGCCACCAATTTCCACCATAGGTTTTGGACGAATGTCGGTTAGCTCGCCTAGTCTTGTCCCGAACCCACCTGCTAAAATGACTACTTTCATTTTCTTTGTTTTGACACGAAATAAAGCATTTTTTTGTTCAGAAATACATTTAGCGTTTTGGCGGTGTTTGTGTAAGCAACAAGGTTTTCAAGCGATCCAAGGAAACCATGTTGTTTTCTTCGTATATCGTACGCTTTAGGCTTTCTTTCTCTCTTTTGGTCAAATGCCAACTAAGCGATGCGCGATCCAGTTGTTCTTTTTTTTGAATTTCCTTGTGGCTAAGGTTTCTCTTTTTCAACTCTTCCCAATTTTTTGTTTGGGGTATGTAGGCAAAATTTACCACCTCTAAATGGCCATTGAACCATCCGGCGGCATATTCAACCATGTTGTCGTTTGATATGTCCTGCAACATACCCCAATTATTGTAAAGACTGCCAATTGGATTGAAGAATTTTTCAAATATAGTTTGGCCTTTGCGTTTTTCGATGGGCATTTCTTTCTCAGAGTCTCGAATAGAGACCAGTATGACGCCACTTGTATTCTGGCTTATCCATTCGCGAAAAACATACAAAAATCGGATGGCATCGGTGTAGCCAAAATTGTCGGCCAATCCTGCGTCCATGATTTCCATAGAAGGGTAACTTGGCAGTACCACATTGGGGGTTATGTACGGAAAAGTGGCCGTCATACGCAAAGCCGTTATAAACCGTAGGCTGTCCGACAACTGGTTTTGGTACATTCTTCTGAATTCGATGCCTTTGATTCGTTGTTTGGAATCTTGATTTTCTGTGGGCAGAGCAGTGCACATGTAGGATACATTTTGAGGCGATATGTACAGCCTCCTGCCGTCGTTCACTACTGTGGGCGAAAGAATGAGCATTGGAATGTCGGCATTTTTTTCTGCTGTTTTATAATGCATCAGCGTTCTGTTCATGGGCATTTCGGTATTGCGACATATTTGTTGTTCGAAAGCATAACCTCGGTCTTTGTTGTATTTCAGTCCATTCAGCCGCAAGAGTCGAACTCTGAAGAAGATGTCATTGACAAAATAGTTGAACAACAAGGGGTTCAGTACGTCTTTGGAAATGTTATCGACATATTTTTCGTGGTGGTAGTCATTGATTTCTCCCAATAGCTGACGGTGATACAACTCTCTGTAATAGGCCGAGCCCACCATTCCACCCGAAGCTCCGGTCATGAGCATCGCATTTTTCATTAGCTGACCATTGGTAGCATTGTCCACTACTTGTAAGGTTCGAAAAGTCCATACGGCAGCACGTTGCCCGCCACCGCTTGCACATATCAGCACCATTTTTGGTTTTTCCGATTCAGGAAATTTTTTCCTCCAATTTTTTAGAATGCCCAGCGTATTTTCATAGTCAGAGTGGTAATTTTTGTCCGACGTGAGTTGATTCAGTTTTTCGATAGAATAATCGGCTTTTGTTGTTTGGTAGTTAATTCCAAATGCTTGGTTGTCAAGCTTTAGCAATCCGTTTTTGGTAAGAATATTGGCAATGATGCCCAACAACACTACCGACGTGATAGCCCAGCCCCGAAGCCAAAATGACAAGGCGCCTGTAAGGGTAATGATGAATGAAAAGAAAATAAAAGCGCTGGCTCCAGCCGGAATTTGCAATGCAGGAATGTCGGTGAATTGCCCAAAAACGATAATCAAAACCAAAATCAGGATTTCGATAAATACTGCATTCATGTGGTTTTGGTCGAAAAGCTTGATCAACAAATGCTTGTCCACCATTTTGGTTCTGTCCACAGCGTGAAAATGGAAGGGGAATTCGTAGTAATAATCTACTTTGTATTTCGACTTCTTGGCAGTCGAAATATTTTTCATGACATTCACTCGGTTTATTTTATTTTTCCGAAGTGAACTGTCCAAGTTTTTGGCAATGAGCTTTAAAAGATCGTGGTTGGAAAGGCGGAAATAATACAACAACACCGATTTAATGAGCAACATGCCAGCTAAAAATGCTGTAGCATCTAAGCCTATCTCCCAGTATTCCTTGAAACCGCTACTGTGCTGAAAATGAAAAAAATTGTAGAAATAGACAACGATGAAAAGACCCGGTATGACGTTGTTATTTTCGAAAAACACCATAAAGGGGGTTTTAAGCATGCCTATGAAGCTAAACCGATGACTGTCGAGAATGTAGCTGGTGAGCTGAAACGACATGTTGAAAATGCCGAACGATATTCCTAAAATAAACATGCTGGTAAAACCTACTTTCCCCATGTATTCGGGGTCTAAGAATAGGTATGGAATGCCCATCATGGTACCGTATTGCTGCGACACAAAACCAAAGATGATGAACCAAATCAAGAGCATGACCTGGTTTTTCTTTACATGGGTGATCAGTAACTGAACGGGGAGTGAATACAATATTTTACTTTTCCAATTCATCATTCCCAAAGTACCGTGCATTGTAAGAAAAAGTATATCTGCTAAGATAATTGTTCAAGCTGAAAATGAGTTCAAATCTTTAATTTCTATTTGCAATGAACTAAAAAAATGACTCATGTTAGGAAAAACTATTTTAGGCAAATTAGTTTTAATGCAAAGAAAAGAATTTAGGCAAATATTGGGCGGAGCTATTGGATCCCTACATAGCCCTTGTTTGTAACGAGGGCTTGCGAGCAATGCGTTTGCAACGCAGAAATACAATACCTTGAAAAATACGGTGTAGCTTATTCGTCAAAAAAACATGCTATTTTCGAAGCATTGTTTGTAAAGTATGTCTCCGAAAAAAATTCTAATCACGGGTGGCATGGGCAATTTGGGCTCGTGGCTCACCGAACATTTTGTAAGACAGGGTTTTGAGGTAACCATTCTTACACGCAACGCCCGCACTTTGGAAGGTGTGCAAGGTTTTAAAACCGTGTTTTGCGATATTGCCAATGAAGCCGATTGCAAAGAAAAAATTGCCAGTTTAGAAATAGAATATGTGGTGCATTGTGCCAGTGTAAACGATGGTTTTGTGCCTGGATACGCCAAAATGGCCTTGGAAGTAAATGCCTGGGGTACGCGCAATTTGTTGGAAGCCCTCAAAGAGAAGCCTGTCAAGCATTTTATTTATTTTTCCACTTTTCAGGTATATGGCCAATACAGCGGCCATATTTCGGAAGAAACGCCCCTGGAAACCCGCAACGACTATGGCATTACACATCTTTTTGCCGAAGGATATGTGAAAGAATATCATTACAATCACCGTTTGCCCTACACCATTGTGCGGCTTACCAATAGCTATGGCTGTCCCAAAGACTATGAATCGTCGAAATGGTATTTGGTGCTAAACGATTTGGCCAAAACCGCTTTTGAAAAGAAGCAAATTGTTTTGAAATCAAACGGGTTGGCTCCCCGCGATTTTATTTGGATGGGCGATGTGTGCCAAATAGTGGAAAAGCTATGCACCCTGCCTGCAACGCACGATGTTTTCAACATAAGTGGCGAACGTACCTTCAAGATGTTGGAAATAGCCCAAGCGGTGCAAGAAGCCTACAAAGAATCGTATGGGGAAGATATTCCCCTTCTGGTAAATAAAGAAGACAAAACCGTGTATTCCGACGATTTGTTCGTGAGTGCCGCCAAACTGAAAAAGCGAATACCTTACAATGCAAAACCACATTTTAAGGAAGAAGCTGTTAAAGTTTTTACATTTTTATCTCGTCAACCGTCCACTGCCAACCGTTCACGCTAACTTTTCCTATGTTTTACCCTTACATCCCCGATTTTAGCCAACACTCATTTTTGGTGACAGGAGGGGCTGGCTTTATTGGCTCGCATTTGCTCGATTTTTTTGTACAAAGCAAAGCCAAAAAAGTGGTGGTATTGGATAATTATTCTACAGGTAGAAAAGAAAATATCGAACATTTGGCTTCGTATTCAAGCATCGAATGGGAACAAGGCGATATTACACAGCTTTCTGATTGCCAGAAAGTATGCAAGGGAATAGACATGGTTATTCATTTGGCTGCATTGGGCTCGGTACCTCGCAGCATTGCCAATCCCCTCGCCTCACACGCTACCAATAGCACAGGTTTTCTCAATATCTTGTTGGCGGCCAAGGAAAATGGGGTGAAAAAAGTGATTTATGCCTCTTCCTCATCGGTATATGGCAACGAAGAGACGCTGCCCAAAACTGAAGGAAAAGAAGGGAAGCCACTTTCGCCTTACGCTTTTACCAAACAATCGAACGAAGAGTATGCTGCATTATTTACCGATTTGTACGGGCTGTCTTCCGTTGGTTTGCGTTTTTTCAACATTTTTGGCGAAAGGCAAAGCAAAGATGGCCCTTATGCCGCCTTCATTCCTTTGGCAATGCAAGCAGCTATTGCGGGAAGTAATCTAACCCTTTTTGGCAACGGAACCCAAAGCAGGGATTTTACCCATGTTTCGAATGCGGTTTGGGCAATGGCATGTGCTATACAGTCACAGAATCTAACAAGCGCATTGGTTTTTAATGTTGCTTGTGGCCGAAGCATTTCTTTGTTGGAAATTGTGGGTCATTTGGAAGTTATATCAGGAAGGAAAATTCAAGTATTGTTTGGCCCCAGTAGGAAAGGAGATGTTCTAAATAGCCTTGCCGATATTTCGCAAGCCAAAAAAATTCTTGATTTTTCTCCTGTATGCAATTTGGAAAAAGGACTAGAGAAAACGTATGAATACTTTTTGTCAAATAACACCATGTGATTGTGCAATTAATTCAATACTTTTTAGTTTAGTGATTAAAATGAAAATAGGCATTTCGGTTTTTTTAGTTTTTGTTTTTGGAAATGAAGCTTTATCTCAGCTCCAAGCTCGGGATACTTTAAATGTGGCCAGTTTTCAGTTTTCCAGTCAGCACATTCATTTTGGTTCAATACCGCAAGGTCACAGAAAAAGCCAAGTATATACATTTAAAAATGTGGGCAAAGTGCCGTTGCGCATCGAAAATGTGTTGGTAAACTGCGGTTGTACAGTGCCTTTTTGGCCAAAGAAACCCGTAGCTGTTGGCGAAAAAGATTCTATACGCGTTTTTTTCAATAGTGCCGGTAAAATTGGCTTACAACAAAAAAACATTACTATTTTAGCCAATACCAAATCGGGCAAGGAGGTTATAAGCTTTTCTGCCCAAATTCTACCAACACAATAATCAACTATGATTCACGAGATAAGCTTTATTGGTTTTGGCAATTTCGGTCAGTTTATCGTCAAGCACCTAACGCCTTTTGCACAAGTGTACGCGCACGATATGCGCGATTACAGCAAGCAAGCCAAGCAACTGGGTGTTACGTGGCTGCCTACAATCGAAGAAGCTTTAAACAAGCAAGTGATTGTGCTGTGTGTGCCCGTGCAACACATGGAAGAACTTTTGGTGAAAATTGGGGGCAAGGTAAAACCCGATGCGTTGGTTGTAGATGTGGCTTCGGTAAAAGTGAAGCCCGTGGAACTGATGAAAAAATACCTTCCCGAAAGTGTACGAATTGCAGCGATTCATCCTTTGTTTGGTCCACAAAGTGGAAAATTTGGTATAGAAGCTCTGAATGTGGTGGTGTGCGAAGTTCGTGACGAAAAATTCAATCGTTTGGTCGATTTTCTTCAACAAAAACTGAAGTTGAACACGCTCATTCGTACGCCCCAAGTACACGACATGCAAATGGCTTATGTCCAAGCACTTACTCATTTTATAGGAAGGGCGGTAAACGAAATGGATGTGCCCGATGTAGAGCAAAAAACACCTGCCTATCAGTACCTGCTCGACATAAAAAGAAACCTAGGCCAAGATTCCTGGGATTTGTTTCTCACTATCGAGAATGAAAATCCTTTTGCTGCCAAGGTTAGGCAAGACTTCCTGAACGAACTTTTTCTTTTGAATAAAAAACTGGAGGAAGGTCGCCAGTAGTTCTCTATCTTTTTTTCTTTTTAAAAGGCTTGTCAATTTTTCCTTCGTTGCTTAAAGAAGGACAGGTGTCACATTTTTCTTTAGTAGGTTGCTTTTTTTTGCCGTATTGACATGCGGTTGCCATCAAAGATATGAAGAGGAGGATTGTCAAATGCTTCATCGAGAAGGGCTTATGGTTAATTTATGAAAATAATTACCTGATATGTCTCAAAAAAAAGGCCAAGCTGTAGGGCTCGGCCTTTTTGTAAACTACATAAAACTATTTTATTTCTTCGGAAGTAAACACCGCCGAATAGTATTCACGGTTCATTCGGGCAATGTTGGAAATAGAGATTTGTTTAGGGCATTCTATTTCGCAAGCTCCCGTATTTGTACAAGAACCAAAACCTTCGCTATCCATTTGCGCCACCATATTTTCAACACGTTGTTTGCGTTCTACTTTTCCTTGAGGCAACAAGGCAAGCTGCGAAACTTTGGCCGATACGAACAACATCGCAGAAGCATTTTTACACGCGGCCACACAAGCTCCACAACCTATGCAAGTGGCAGCATCAAAAGCCTTGTCGGCATCGGTTTTAGGAATAGGAATGGCGTTTGCATCGGGTACGCCTCCTGTGCCAACCGAAACAAAGCCACCAGCTTGTTGTATGCGATCGAAAGCGGTACGATCTACAACTAAGTCTTTTATCACAGGGAACGCTTTGGCTCTCCAGGGTTCAATGACAATGGTATCTCCATCTTTGAAACTGCGCATGTGCAACTGGCATGAAGTAACGCCTCGTTGAGGGCCATGCGGACGGCCATTGATGTATAGACTACAAGAGCCACATATACCTTCACGACAGTCGTGGTCAAAAGCAATCGGTTGATTTCCATCCTTGGTCAAACCTTCGTTTACCACATCCAACATTTCAAGGAAAGACATGTCGGGAGAAATGCCCTTGGCATCATAGTCCACCATTTTGCCTGGGGTGTTGCCATTTTTTTGGCGCCACACCTTTAGTTTTAGATTCATTGTTCCAGACATATTATTTATAGCTTCTTTGGGTAAGTTTCACGTTTTCAAATTTCAATTCTTCCTTGTGCAGTGTTTCGGGTGCACCGTAACCATTGTATTGCCAAGCAGCAACATAGCAATAATTCTCGTCGTCCCTTTTGGCCTCGTTTTCTTCGGTTTGACTTTCTTCACGGAAGTGACCTCCACAAGACTCATTTCTGTTCAAAGCATCGTCTATCATCAGCTCTCCCAATTCTAGAAAGTCGGCTACACGTCCTGCTTTTTCCAAAGATTGATTCAGTTCTTCGCTTTCGCCAGTCACCTTCACATTCTTCCAGAAGTCGTCTCTTAAGTCACGAATCATTTGCTTTGCCTTTTTCAACCCTACTTCGTTGCGAGCCATGCCACAGTAGTCCCATATAATGTGACCAAGTTCGCGATGGTATTCAGTAACTGTTTTAGTACCATTTACTGCGAGCAGTTTATTTATCCCTGCTTTGACTTCGGCCACTGCTTTGCCAAAAGCTTCATGGTTGGGGTCAATTTTGATAGGGCCTAAGTTGGCTAAATAGTTGCTGACAGTAGAAGGACAAACGAAATAGCCATCGGCTAGTCCTTGCATCAAAGCACTAGCACCCAATCGGTTAGCACCATGATCGGAGAAATTGGCTTCTCCAAGCGCAAACAAGCCTGGAATAGTAGTTTCTAGATTGTAATCTACCCACAAGCCACCCATCGTGTAGTGCACAGCAGGGTATATACGCATGGCTGTTTTATATGGATTTTCGCCGGTTATTTGAGCATACATATCGAACAAGTTGCCATATTTGGCTCTTACAGCATCTTCACCTAATCTTTTTATTGAATCCGAAAAGTCGAGGTAAACTGCCAAACCACTGCTTCCCACACCTTTACCTTCGTCGCACATTTCTTTGGCATTGCGAGAAGCAACATCGCGTGGTACCAAGTTTCCAAAAGAAGGATATTTTCTTTCGAGGAAGTAATCTCGCTCGTCTTCTGGAATTGCTTCAGGCGAACGTTTATCACCTTTGGCTTTGGGCACCCATACACGTCCGTCGTTACGCAAGGATTCCGACATCAGCGTTAGTTTGGACTGATGGTCGCCGGTAACAGGAATACAGGTAGGGTGTATTTGGGTAAAACATGGGTTGCCAAACAAAGCGCCTTTTTTGTGAGCTCTCCAGCTTGCAGTTACATTCGAACCTTGTGCGTTGGTAGAAAGGTAAAAAACATTTCCGTAACCACCGGTGCAAAGCAATACAGCGTGTGCCGCATGGCTTTCAATTTCACCAGTCACAAGATTACGAGTCACTATGCCGCGAGCTTGACCATCTATAGTCACTACATCGAGCATTTCGGTACGAGGATACATTTTTACAGTTCCAGCACCTATTTGACGCGACAATGCACTATATGCTCCGAGTAAGAGTTGTTGTCCGGTTTGTCCTCGGGCATAAAAAGTACGGGCAACCTGAGCGCCACCAAAAGAACGATTATCCAACAATCCTCCATATTCTCTGGCAAAAGGAACACCTTGTGCCACACATTGGTCTATAATGTTCACGCTCACTTCTGCCAAACGGTATACATTGGCTTCGCGTGCACGGTAATCTCCTCCTTTGATAGTATCATAAAACAAACGATACACACTGTCACCGTCGTTTTTGTAGTTTTTGGCAGCATTTATGCCACCTTGAGCAGCAATGCTATGCGCTCTGCGAGGACTGTCTTGGAAGCAGAAGCATTTTACATTGTAGCCCATTTCACCCAAAGAGGCAGCAGCAGCAGAACCTGCCAAGCCAGAACCAACCACTATGATGTCATATTTTCTCCTATTGGCAGGGTTGACAAGTTTCAGGTTGAACTTGTGGGTTTTCCATTTGTCTGCTAATGGGCCTGCGGGTATTTTGGAATCTAAGACCATGTTTTACCTACTATTAAATGATTAGTGCATGAAATAAACG
>JBIKRJ010000232.1:0-3515 GCA_044349205.1 Cytophagales bacterium
TCCTTGTAATAGTTGCGCAAAGGCGGTAGTGGTTTCTCGGAAAGCTTTAGTGACAATATCCTTCCTTGGTTTTTCTTGGTTTTGGCATCGTATTTTCCTTTCGTCTTGCTAACTTGCAACCATGCGTAAGGACTATTTGAAAGGCGATGGCGAAAACATGGCTCCCGAAGAAAAGGAGATTGACAAGGCCTTGCGTCCACTTTCCTTCGACGATTTTTCTGGTCAGGACAAAGTAGTCGAAAACCTAAAAGTATTTGTGAAAGCAGCCGCCCAACGTGGCGAAGCCCTTGACCATATCTTGTTGCATGGTCCGCCTGGTTTGGGCAAAACCACCCTTTCCAGTATTGTAGCCAATGAATTGGGCGCAAGCATGAAGATTACTTCAGGCCCTGTGCTCGACAAGCCCTCCGATTTGGCTGGCTTGCTTACCAACCTCGAGCAGTTCGACGTGTTGTTTATCGACGAGATACACCGTTTGAATCCTGTGGTGGAAGAGTATTTGTACTCGGCCATGGAAGATTACCGCATCGACATCATGCTAGATTCGGGTCCCAATGCCCGTTCGGTGCAAATTGCGTTGAACCCTTTTACCCTGATAGGAGCCACCACCAGGGCAGGTTTGCTCACTTCGCCTTTGCGGGCACGTTTTGGCATCAATTCCCGATTGGAATACTACAACGCGCAACTTCTGAAGGGCATTGTAGAACGTTCGTCCAAGATATTGAACACCCCTATTGAAGCCAATGCTGCTTTTGAAATAGCACGCAGAAGCAGGGGTACGCCTCGCATAGCCAACAATTTGCTGCGTCGTACACGCGATTTTGCTCAAATAAAAGGCACGGGTACCATTACCTTTGAAATTGCCCAAATAGCACTGAAAGCCTTGGATGTGGACCAAAACGGGCTAGACGAGATGGACAACCGCATCTTGCAAACCATTATCGAGAAGTTTAAGGGTGGGCCTGTGGGGCTTACTACCATTGCCACGGCCGTAGGCGAAGAGGCCGAAACCATTGAAGAGGTATATGAACCATTTTTAATACAAGAAGGCTATTTGATGCGCACCGCACGTGGCAGGGAAGCTACCGAAATGGCCTTCAAACATTTGAAAATTGTGCCCCCCAGCAGGATGGGAACCCTCTTTAGTTAATAAATTTTGCCTGGCATTTTCTACAATTCTGCACCTTCAATGGTGTTTCCTTTTGCTCTTTCCGTACATTTGCCTATTCAAAAAACAACATGCAACTCGATTTTGAGAAACAAGGCGGTTTGGTTCCGGCCATCATTCAAGATGCTGCTACCCATGTGGTGCTCATGCTGGGGTTTATGAATCAGGAAGCCTTGCAAGCAACGCAGGAACTGGGCAAAGTAACGTTTTACAGCCGCAGTAAAGGGCGCTTGTGGACCAAGGGCGAAACATCTGGCCATTTTTTGATGGTAAAAGACATTTTAACGGACTGTGACCAAGATTCGTTGTTGATAAAGGCTGAACCCATAGGCCCTACTTGTCACACAGGTTCTCAAACGTGCTTTTTTGAAGAAAACGAAGATCCTTTGGCTTTTTTACGAGTATTGACCAAAACCATTGGCGAGCGTAAAGACCAACCAACGGAAAGTTCTTACACTGCTTCGCTTTTCAAAAAAGGCATCAATAAAATAGCACAGAAAGTAGGAGAGGAAGCTGTCGAACTGGTTATCGAAGCCAAAGACCACAACAAAGAACTTTTTATGGGCGAAGCGGCCGATTTGTTGTTTCACTATTTGGTGCTGTTGGAAGCCAAAGGGTATTCTCTTTCGGAAGTGGTGCAACTGCTAAAGAGCCGACACAAAGCGTAATTTTTTAGCCTGATTTCTTTTTTGCAACCAAGCAGGCAGTTCCTACCAATACGAACGCGCCTAGGGTATCTAATGCAATATCGGTGATTTTGGGATGGCGGTTTGGGACAAAATGTTGATGTACTTCGTCGAAAAAGCCTAGGAAAGCCACCAAGCCCATCACTACTAAAAATGTGTTCGTTTTGAAACTAAAGTTTGCTTTGAACAAGAAATAAAGCGACACGCCCAGCAGGCCGAAAAGGAAAAAATGGGCACTGGTGCGGAAAACAGTATTTAGATAGGGAGCGGTTTCAGAAATCCACCCTTTTGGGTCGCCTATTTGTTGAATACCTTTTTCGGTTTCGGAAGGTGAGGCGCCTGGATATTCAGTTAGGCAAAAAATAAGCCCATACAAAAGTACGGGCATGAGTATTCGAACAGGTAAGGCTGTAAGAAATTGGCGCATTTATGCAGCTTTCAAATTTGCATACTTCGAATTTTCGAACTTGTTTTTTGCATATTCTTCGTCCACGACCAATTCTTTCACCTCGTTTTGAGAAGGCAATTCAAACATAGCGTCGGTCATGATAGATTCGCATATGGAACGCAAACCTCTGGCTCCCAGCTTGAAATGAAGCGCTTTTTCCACAATGTAGCCCAAAGCATCTTCAGTAAAAGAAAGTTTGATGCCCTCAATTTCGAACAGCTTTTGGTATTGCTTCACCAATGCGTTTTGTGGTTCGGTAAGAATTTTGCGCAGTGTTTCGGCATCTAAAGGGTTTAGGTGCGTAAGCACGGGCAATCGACCAATCAGTTCGGGAATGAGCCCGAAAGACTTCAGGTCCATGGCACTCACATATTTCAACAGGTTGGCTTTATCAACAGGTGCGTTGGCATCTCGGTTGGATTTGAATCCAAGCGGTTTGGTATCCAATCGTTGCGCAATCTTTTTATCGATTCCTTCAAAAGCACCGCCGCAAATAAAGAGGATGTTTTTGGTGTTCACCACTATCATTTTTTGGTCGGGGTGCTTGCGGCCACCTTGTGGCGGCACATTGATGGCACTACCCTCCAGCAGTTTCAGGAGAGCCTGCTGTACCCCTTCGCCACTCACGTCGCGTGTGATAGAGGGGTTGTCGCTTTTGCGTGATATTTTGTCTATTTCGTCGATGTATACTATGCCACGCTCGGCGGCAGCCACATCGTAGTTGGCAGCTTGCAAAAGCCGTGTGAGGATGGTTTCCACATCTTCGCCCACATATCCCGCTTCGGTTATCACGGTGGCATCGGCAATGCAAAAGGGCACATCGAGGATTTTGGCCAAGGTGCTGGCAAGATAGGTTTTGCCAGTGCCAGTTTCACCCACCATGATGATGTTTGATTTTTCGATGGTCACATCGTCGTCTTGGCTTTCTTGTTCTAGGCGTTTGAAATGGTTGTACACGGCCACCGAAAGTACTTTTTTAGCTTCGTCTTGGCCTACAATGTATTTGTCCAAATGCTTTTTCAAGTCGACAGGCTTCAAAAGACGGGTTTTAGATGAAAAATCATGGTTGCTTTTGGAGTCTTGTTTCGCATGTTCCAACACGATACTGTGCGCTTTTTCGGCACATTGGTCACAAATATTGGCTTCTACTCCTGAAATAAGCAGGCTCACCTCTTTTTTGTTTTTTCCGCAGAAATCGCATCGATTGTTAGCT
>JBIKRJ010000050.1:0-13092 GCA_044349205.1 Cytophagales bacterium
TCAAATCCATTCGAATTGTTGGTGGCCGTGGTGCTTAGCGCTCAGTGTACCGACAAGCGAGTGAATGTTGTAACAAAAAAATTATTTCATGATTTTCCTACACCAGAGTCGTTGGCTCGCTCAGATTTTGACACTCTGTTTCCGTACATTCGATCGGTTTCCTATCCCAACAACAAAACAAAACATCTTTTAGGTTTGGCTAAGATGCTGGTAGAAAAGTACCACTCGGAAGTACCCGCTACGTTAGAGGAACTGCAAAACCTACCAGGTGTGGGCCGCAAGACCGCCAACGTAATAGCCTCCGTTATTTACAACCAACCCGCCATGGCAGTAGATACCCATGTGTTTCGAGTGTCGAAAAGATTGGGTTTGGTCGATTCAAAAGCCAAAACACCTCTTGAGGTGGAAAAGACATTGGTAAAAAACATACCTGAAAATTTTGTGGCAGTGGCTCATCATTGGCTCATTTTGCATGGGCGCTATGTGTGTGTGGCTCGTAAACCTAAATGCGAAATTTGCCAGCTGGCTTCTTGGTGCAAGTATTTTGAAAATTTGAGCAAGGACTAGAAAATGCCCTGAATAATGTCAGATTATTCCAATTCATTCAGCGAAGAATAGATTTTTCATTATCTTTGCAACCCTAAAATTTAAACGGGACGAGTTCCCCCTAAAAAACAAATTATGGCATCATCTAATGTTAAAATCAGGCTAGCTCGTAGAGGCCGCAAAAAACTTGCCCTTTACGATATTGTAGTAGCCAATGCCACTTCGCCACGCGATGGCCGTTTTATCGAGAAGTTGGGTACTTACAATCCCAACACCAACCCCGCCACCATCTTATTCGACGAGGCTAAGGCCTTGAAATGGTTGCTAAACGGGGCAGAACCAACTGACACGGTTGGAAGAATGTTGTCTTACAAAGGTGTGCTTATGCGTAAACACCTACAAGTAGGCGTCATAAAAGGAGCCATTACGCAAGAAGTAGCCGACGCACGCTATGCAGAATGGCTAAAAGCCAAGGAAGCGAAAATCGCAAACAAGGTTACCAGTTTGGCCGACAAGGCAAAAGAAGCCAAGAAAGCGAAACTTGCTGCAGAGAAAGTTAGCAACGAAGCCAAAGCCAAGGCCTTGGCCGAGAAACGTAGCGCTGCTTCTGCCGAGATTGAAGCTGCTGCCTTGGCTGCCGCCAAAGAAGCTGCTGGTGAAACAGAAGAAGCGGTAGAAGCCGTAGCTGAAACACCTACAGTAGAAGAACAAGCCAATGTAGAAGTGACTGAAACTACTGCAACAGCTACTGAGGAAACAGCAGAATAATCGGGTTTACCCTATAACTTAAAGAGCCATATGTGAAGTATGGCTCTTTTTTTGTGCCCATTTGTTAACATTGGCTTAACATTGCAGATTCTTTTTCCAATTGTATGATGCTTTTATAGTCTATTTTCTCCTTTTTGGTGAGTTCGGGGGTGTTTTGTTAACTTTTTCTTAACATTGCAAGTATTTGAAATACAATGTTTTAAAAAATATTTTAAAAAATAATTGGCCTATTTTAACAATTTAGTAACATAAAGTTATTACTTTCGTAATATAGTTTAAAATTAGAGCCATGAAACTACGAGTATTAGTTGCCAGCTTGACAATCGTCTGCAGCACATTTGCAACAGCACAAAAAGTGCTTCACAAAAAACTTGCTCAGTTTACTCAATCCCTACCGCAAGAATACCAGGCGATTTCTGACGACCGCAAAGGGGAGCTGATGAGTTTGGTCGATAAGATAATTACACAAAGAAATTTGAATGGAAATGCCGCTTTGGTGTTCTCTTCAAACGACAATACATCGGCCAGCCAAATGGCACAAGCTTGGATGCAAGTGGCCATCGAGCAGTATGGTTTGCAAAATATGATGGTGTCGTCGTTCGGAGCAACCGAAAAAGCCATTGACAAAGCCACTATTAAAAGCTTGAAAAATGCTGGTTTCAAGGTGCAGAGCAATGCTTCTTTTAGCCCCAAACCCCGTTATTTGGTGAGCTATTCATGGAATACCAATCCTATGCTTATGTTCTCAAAAAAGTCGGACAATTTTCAAATTCCTTCTACCAATGTAGTCACTTTTGCGGTAGAAGAAAATTCAGAAGCCAATAGCGATGAAATGTGCAGGAAAGTTGCAAGAGAAATGTTTTTCGTAGCAGAAAAGATTCAAACAATTCACATGCTCACGCTTCAGCCATAATTCTTAAGATAGATATACAAAAAAAAGGGGTGAATATTCACCCCTTTTTTTTGTGCCTAGTACTTAAAGATTTTTTTAGTTTCTAAGTGGTTTGCCTGTGTCCAGCATGTGTTTGATGCGTTCCAAGGTTTTTTTGTGGCCACAAAGCGATAGGAAGGCTTCACGTTCCAAATCGAGCAGATATTGCTCTGAAACCAGGGTGGGAGAGGAAAGGTCGCCCCCACACATCACATAGCCGAGTTTTTCAGAAATCAATTTGTCATGTTCCGAAATGTATTGACCGGCTTGCATAGAAGCAGCCCCAATGTACACAATACCAAGGCCTTGCTTGCCCAGCACTTTGATGTCTTTCCGCATTTGTGGTTTTGTATAACCCGCTTCAGCCATAGCCAAAGCGGCTTTTTTGGCTTCGGCTATTTGGTGGTTTTTATTCACCACCACTAGGTCGCTGTTTCGGTAGAATCCCAAATCGAAGGCTTCATGTGCTGAAGTAGAAACTTTTGCCTGTCCTATCGTAAGAAAACGGTTTCTTAAAGTGTTCAGCATTACATCGCCCTCTTCAAAAGAGTCGGACATGCGCAGCGTCATTTCTTTTGTGCCGCCACCAGCAGGAATTAGGCCCACCCCGAATTCAACCAAGCCAGTATAGGTTTCGGCGGCCGCTACCACTTTGTCGGCATGTAGCGACAGTTCGCAACCCCCGCCCAGCGTAAGGCCATGTGGAGCCACCACTACCGGGATGGAGGAGTATCTTGCCCTCATCATGGTGTTTTGGAAAGTGCTTATCATGGTGTTTATTTCGTCCCATTCTTGTTCTATTGCATACATGAGCAGGATGGCAAGATTGGCACCCACCGAAAAATTGGCACCTTGGTTGCCGACTACTAAGCCTTTGTAGTCTTTTTCGGCAAGTTCGATAGCCATGTTGATGCCTGCAATAACGCCACCCCCCAAGGTGTTCATTTTGCTATGGAACTCGCAGTTCAAAATTCCGTCGCCCAAGTCAAGTACGCTGCAATCGGCATTGCCCCATACTACTTTGCCTGGTTTTATGTCTTCTAAAATAATGAAGGCATCGCGGCCGGGTATCGTTTTGTAGGTCTTACTTGGTATGTCATAATATTGACGTAGGCCATTTTCGTTTTTGTAAAAAAATTCGTGTCCGTTGGCAAGCATTTCTTGCACCCAAGCAGCCGTTTTCTTACCCGATTGTTCGACAAGTGCCAAAGCATTTTTTACGCCGATGGCATCCCAAATTTCGAATGGCCCCAATTCCCAGCCAAAGCCAGCGCACATGGCGGCATCGATACGATATACTTCGTCGGCTATTTCTGGGATTCGGTTCGATACATAGGCGAAAAGACTGCCAAAGGTAAGCCGGTAAAATTCACCTGCTTTGTCTTGTCCAGCTACCAATATTTTATAACGTTTTTTAAGATCGTCAACGGTTTTGGTCAGTTCCAATGTGGCAAATTTGACTTTGGTCTGTGGCTTGTATTCGAGGGTGTTTAAGTCCAGCGACAAAATGGCCGTTTCGCCTTTTTCGTTTTTGGTTTTCTTGTAAAAACCTTGTCCTGTTTTATCGCCAAGCCATTTGTTTTCACTCATTTTTTTCAAAAAATTGGGCAAAACGAAAGTTTCCTTGCTTTCGTCGTTTTGTAAGCCAGCATGCAGGTTGTTGGCCACATTTATCAAAGTGTCCAGACCTACTACATCGCCGGTACGGAAAGTGGCCGATTTGGGTCTGCCAATCACAGGCCCCGTCAATTTGTCAACTTCTTCTACGCTTAAACCCAGTTTTTGAATAGAGTGCAATATTTCCATGATGGAATAAATGCCTACCCTGTTGGCAATAAAGGCGGGGGTGTCTTTGCACAATACGGTATCTTTTCCTAGATAAATCTCGCCGTAATGCGTCAAAAAACTTACCAAATCAGGATCAGTTTCGGGAGCGGGTATGATTTCGAGCAGTTTAAGATAGCGTGGCGGATTGAAAAAATGGGTGCCACAGAAGTTTTTCCGAAAGTCCTCGCTTCTGTCTTGGGTCAACCATTTCATAGGAATACCCGAGGTGTTGCTTGTTACGATGGTGCCCGCTTTTCTGAAACTTTCTACTTGTTCGTATAGGCTTTTTTTGATGGCCAGGTTTTCCACCACCACTTCTATTATCCAATCAACTTTTGAAATTTCATTCAAGTTGTCGGTGAAATTGCCAGTTTTTATACGGTTTTGGAATGATTTTTTGTAGAGCGGAGCAGGATTGGAATTGACAGCGGCTGTCAGGGCTTCGTTTACGATACGGTTACGCACTTGTGGGCTATCGACAGTAAGTCCTTTCGACATTTCTTGTGCATTTGGCTCTTTGGGCACAATGTCGAGTAAAAGGACTTCTACTCCGATATTGGCAAAATGGCAAGCGATGCGTGAGCCCATAACGCCTGAACCCAAAACAGCTACTTTTTTGATGCTCTTTTTCATAATCTGGAAAACTTCACATAGTGTGTTTAACGCAAGGATACGAAATATAGTTGGCAGTTTTAACCATATAAAGCCGAAAAATGAAACACCCTTTTTGCAAGGGCTAAGATATCCAAAGCCATTTTTTTGATAGATTTGTTTGTAAAGACAAAATATGGATGATTATAAAATTGTAATCTATGTGGTATTGGGGATACTCTATTATGGGTACAAGTTTTTAGCCAAAAAATCGGAGAGGGAAGAAATGCCGGCTCCTACCCCAAAAGTACCGCACAAAACATTACCGCGAGAAGTTCCCGTTCCCCAAACCGAAAAGGGAGAAAAAGAAATGCCTAGGCCTTTTTACGAAACCCTAGAAACCACCAACTACGAAACGGGAAGCGAAAAAGTAATGGTAGAAAATGTAAATCCATACCAGAATTACCGCCTTTCGAATGCAAACGAAGTGGTGGACGATGCCCCTCGATTTGCCGAATTTGCGTTGGCACCTAAGTCCGAACATCCTATAAAAAAACTGTTTAAAAACAAACAAAAACTGCGCGAATCTTTTGTTTTGAGCGAAGTATTGAAAAGGAAAAGTGTGTAAAACGCCAATTTGGGCATGACAAGAGTAAAAATATATTCATTTATCCTGCTTTTATGGCTTACTATTTTTAGTTTTCAAACTATTTGGGCAGCCAATCCGACCAAGGAAAAAATAGTATTGTTGAAAGAGAGTCTGAACCCAGTCGATTTTTCGAATAGCTATGTGTGGGAAGACAGTACTAACCAATTGACTATCGGCCAAATAGTGACCCCTTATTGGCAAAACAGAATTCTACAGATTGAAAAAAATATAAGTGAGAACAAGCAAAAAACATCAACCTATTGGCGGAAGATAGTGTTGCAAAATAAGGCAGGATTCAAAACTTGGCTTCTGGAACTGAAAGACCCCCACATTGAGAATGTGGAAATTTTTTTGGTAAAAAACGGAGTCATTACCCCATTTCCAGCCACTGGTTTTTCCAAGTCTTTTGATACCCGTTCGCTAGAACACAAGAATTTTTTTGTAGAGATACCGCTTGAATTCGCTTCAAGGGTACATGTGTACATTCGCATCAAATCGGAGCATGTATGCTACATCAATCCTACGATTAGGTCTATTTCCAATTTTGCCGATTACTTTCTTCCCGAATATTTCTTCCTGGGGGTGTACTATGGCATTATCTTTATTTTGGTAGCCTACAATTTCTTTTTAGGTGTGTACACCCGCGAAAGGATATATTTCTTTTATTCTTTTTACACCATTTGTTCGGCCTTGTACACTTTTGCCGAGGATGGCTTGGCTTTCCAGTGGATATGGCGCGACCTTCCCTTGATGAATGAATGGCTGGGAAAGTGGGCACCTGCATTGCTTCTTTTTTCTTTCATTTTGTATTCGAGCCGTTTTTTGGATATCGACACCAATATGCCAACTATCCGAAAATACACTTTTGGTAGCGCCATTTTGTACCTCGTTTTGCATATTTTTTTCAAAGACAGTTTTCAGTTCAATTACTTGGTTTTCATGGCGCCTTTCCTCATTGTAGGGCTAGCTGCATTGGAGGAATATCGTGCCGGGGTGCGGTCGGCTAGGTTTTTTCTTTTAGGCAATTCAATTGTGTTGCTAAGCCTTTTTGTGTATTACTGCAGGGGTAATGGTTGGCTGGTTTCCAATGCGTTTACCGTGTACATTTTCAATTGTGGTTTTGTGTTTGAAGCCTTGGTACTTTCTATCTCTTTGGCCGACAAGGTAAAAATTACGAAAGACCAAAAGGAGGCGGCACACAAAGAGATGATACATCAGCTTCAGATAAACGACAGTTTGCGCGAAAAAGTAAACAAAGAGCTAGAGGAGAAGGTACAGCAGCGCACAAAAGCATTGTTGGGCAAAACCAACGAATTGGAAGAGGCCAACAAAAAACTAGAACAGATGAAACTTGAGCTGTACGAAATGAACAGCAAAATGGATGTGAACATTTGGGAGTTGAAAAATGAGGTGAAAAAAGAACTTGAAGCCCGTATTTTCAATGACACCATTTCATTTGAAGAGTTTGCATCGGTCTACACCGACACGTACTGCTATCGGCATCTGCGCGATTTGAAATGGAAGGCAGGTTTTGTTTGTCCCAAGTGCGGCAATAAAAAGTTTGGAAGGGGCAACAACAACTTTACCTACAAGTGCACCCAGTGTCAGCATCAGGAATCGGTTACTTCCAATACCTTGTTTCATGCGGTCAAGTTTCCGATTTCGAAAGCGTTTTATTTGGCCTATTACTTGTTTAAAAATGGCCAAGACATTTCGTACGAAGAGCTTGGAGCCAAATTGGGATTAAGTAAAAACACCGTGTGGAAATTTGGAAAGAAAGTGTTGCAAATAGTGGAAACCATGGGCAAGAAAAGCAAGGCCGTCGATGCGTGGGACAAACTTATTCTGACCAACGGTGAAAAGTAGGTTTAGTTTGCCTCTACAATCATGAGTTTGGCAAAACTCAATAGCAGTGTTTTTTCCCCTTCTGTGTCGAAATTGACCATCGCTTTTTTATCGGCACCGCCAAAATCCAAAGATAACACGGTTCCCATCCCAAATTTTTGGTGTTCTACACGCAAACCAGTTTTCAGCAAGGTAGGGTCGCTAGCTTTGAAATTAGGATTTGGCGCGTAGGTTTTTAGGGGTGTTTTGGCTATCAGTGTTTTAGGTTTCAGCAAATGAGCAGGAGTGGGGCGTTCTACAAACTTTTCTTGGCTCAAGGAACGGGTTTCATGGCTGAATTTTTTTCCTATACTTAGAAATTTACTGTCCACCTCGTTCAAAAAACGGCTTGGTTCACAAGGTTTTAATTGGCCAAAGCGGTAGCGTGTGGTAGCAAAACTAAAGGTGAGTTTCTTTTCAGCCCGTGTAATGGCCACATAAAAAAGTCGGCGCTCTTCTTCCAGGTCGGCGCGCGATTCCATCCGCATTTGCGAGGGGAACAATTCTTCTTCCAAACCTACCAAATACACGTTGCGGTATTCCAATCCTTTTGACTGATGTATGGTCATAAGGCTTACGTGGTCGCCATCCCCTTTTTCGTTGTCGGCATCGGTGAGCAAAGCCACATCGTTTAGGAAAGCGGCCAAACTTTTGTCTTCACGTTCGGGGTCAACCACAAATTCTTTGATAGCATTCAGCAATTCTTGCAAATTTTCGTAGCGGGCTACTCCTTCAATGCTTTTGTCGTCGTACAGTTCGCGCAAGATTCCCGAAGATTTGGCAATGTGCGTGGCAGCATCGAAAGCATCTTTCTCTTTAATAGCTATTTCGTAGCTTTTGATAAGCATTGCAAAATTCATGACCGTTTCAGCAGTCCGTCCAGGCGCTACTCTGTTGAAATGGCACAATACATCCCACAAAGTGGCACCATGTTCGTTGGCCGTCACGATGATTTTGGCAAAAGTAGTATCGCCAATTCCGCGTTTTGGATAATTGATGATGCGTTTTAGGGCTTGCTCGTCGTTGTGGTTAATGGCAAAACGCAGGTAAGCCAACAAGTCTTTGATTTCTTTTCGCTGATAAAACGAAAGCCCGCCATAAATACGATAAGGAATATTCATGCGTCGTAAAGCCTCTTCCATCGAGCGCGACTGTGAATTGGTTCGGTATAGCACACAGAAATCGGAGTTGCGCAGCGAGCTGTTCATTTTTTCTTGGAAAATAGAGCTTGCCACCAACTTGCCTTCCTCCTGATCTGAATTGGCTTTGAGCACTTCTATTAGGTTGCCATCCTCGTTTCCAGTCCATACATTTTTGCGTAGCTGAGCTTTGTTTTTGGCTATCACGGCATTTGCGGCGTTCACTATCACTTTTGTGCTGCGGTAGTTTTGCTCTAATTTGAAAATGTTCAAATCGGGGTAATCCCTTTCGAAATTCAAAATATTGGCGATATCGGCACCACGAAAACCGTAAATACTTTGGGCATCGTCGCCCACAACACAAATATTTTCTGTAACCGCAGCCAGTTTGCGAGTAATGCTATACTGCGAAAGGTTGGTGTCTTGAAACTCGTCCACCATTACATACTTGAAACGATGTTGATATTTGTGCAGCACATCATCGTGCTTTTTGAATAAAATGTGTGTGTTGTACAACAAATCGTCGAAGTCCATTGCCCCAGCTTTAAAACAGCGTTGGTTGTATCGTTTGTAAATTTCGCCCATCATAGGTCGTCTCGCGCTTTCGTCGTCGGCTTTTATAAAGGGGTCATTTATGTATTCATTTACAGAAATGAGCCTGTTTTTTGCACCCGAAATGCGCGACAAAACTCCTGAAACCTTGTAGATTTTGTCGTCTAAATGCAGTTCGTCCAGTATTTGTTTCACGAGCGATTTGCTGTCGTCGGTGTCGTAAATGGTAAAATTACTTGGATAGCCGATCTTTTCGGCTTCTGCACGCAGTATGCGGGAAAAGACCGAATGGAAAGTGCCCATCCATAGGTTTCTTGCTTCATTTCCTACAATTTTTTCAATGCGATGGCGCATTTCCTTGGCGGCTTTGTTGGTAAAAGTCAGCGCAAGAATTTGATAAGGATCTACGCCTTTTTCCATCAAATGGGCGATCCTGAAAGTCAGCACTCTGGTTTTGCCAGAGCCTGCACCCGCCAAAATCATTACTGGCCCTTCGGTTTGTAGCACGGCTTGTTGTTGCGGTTCGTTTAGTTGGCTTATGAAATCACTCATTGTTTAGTTTTAAAAGTAAAAAAGCTTCGTGTTCAAGTATTGACGGCATTGTGTTGCCATTTTCCACTTTGAACTAATTGTTAAATACAAATCCTCTTTCGGTTTCGTTCTCTACAAAATCCACTTCAGATCCAATCACATACATCAAGTGTTTTTTGGATATATACACTTGAATATTTTCTTTTTCGTAGGTTTCGTCGTCTTCCTTTTTTTTGTCGAATCCGATAACAAAACTAGTTCCCGCACATCCAGCGCCTTTCATGCCAATACGCAGGCCATATTCGGGCGGAATGTTTTTTTTTTCGAAAATATGTTTTATTTCCGAAAGTGCTTTTTCCGAAATTTTTACGGGAAATTCCTTGAGCATCGGGCTGTGCTTGTCCTACAAATATACAAAGCACAACCTACGAAAAAACGAAGCCCAAGCTTAAAAAAATGCGGCTTGGGCGGAAGGATTATTTTTTCTTGGGGGTTTTGGGGCTAGGAGCCGATTTGGAAGCTTTTGGGCTGCTTACCTTTTTAGGCTTGCTTGTATCCTCAGTAGCTTTTTCAGCTTTTTTCAGCTTTTTCACCAATTTGGATGAAAGTTTTTTGGCGCTGTTTTTAATGGTTTTTTCCATTTTTTTGACTGCGGCAGGACTTACTTCTTTCAATGCTTCGGCAAGTTTGCCTACAGCTTTTTCGTAAAAAGCTTGCTTTAATTTCTTGTTTCCCATGGCGAACTTAAATTGTTTACAAACTAAACCGTTTTAATAATTATTTGAAAATTATCATTGTGTTACCATTTTGTTAACAAAAGTAAGAATGAGTGAGAATATTTTGTTGTATTAAGTGCTATTAATGAATATTATAGAGCTGTTTTGTTTGTAAAATCCAATATGCAATTAAAAAATTACATGTATTTTAGCTTTTCTTATCGCATATAAAAGCGAGTCAATTTCGTCAGGCATCAAGATATTTTTGTGGCTCTGGTCATTTCGCGTTTGCCTTTTGGACCTGCTATTTTCTCTATTTCAAAACCCAATGTTTTTAGGTTTCGCCTGAATTTTCCTTGCGAACTATAAGTCACCAATACTCCGCCTTTGCTCAATGATTGACAGACCTTTTCCAAAACAGGCATTTCCCACACTTCAGCTTGTTTGTTTGGGCCAAAGGCATCGTAATACACCAGGTCGTAGTGTGATTTAGAAAGAATTAAATTTGAAACATCTCCCTGCATTTTGTGTAAAGTAAAATGGGGTGAAATGCTTTCTGGTTTATTCCATTGGGCTTCGTGTAGCTTGTTGAAAATCTCCTCCCGATTGGTCAGTTTTCCGTAGTTCAGCAAGTTGTAAAGTGCTGGCTGCAAGGGATATTTTTCAACGGTATCGTAGGTTAGCGCTATTTTATTTTCTTCAGTTTTCAAAAAACTGAGCAAGGCATTCAAACCAGTTCCAAAACCAAATTCGAATAAATTAATAGTTGTTTTGTGCTGCATTACTACATCCAATCCAGCTTGGACATATACATGCAAGGCTTCTTCAATTGCCCCGTTTTGCGAGTGATAGGTCTCGTCCAATTCGGGCAAGTAAAGCGAGTGCGATTGGTCGGCAGTTTCGATTACTACAGTTTTCATCTACAGGTTTTTACAATCGGAAATTTAGAACGTATTGGGTTGTTTTCTTACATTCCAGTTGTGATATTGAAAGTAATGTATAATTTTGGAGATTATTAAATTGTTAACTCTAACATTATAGAAACATGAAAAAACTCTTACTTTCCACTTTTGGTGCACTTGCAATTGGTTTTCAAGCATTTGCACAACCTGTTGTGCCCAATACGTATGTACTTTATTCGGGTGACAAGAATACCGATTTTATCAATGGTGACCCCTATAATTTTGATAATGGTCTTACAATTGTAGAAACTGGTACTACCGACAAGTTCTACAAAATGACAGGAACTACTGCTAGTTACTTTGTTGGTGGTGCAGGTACAGGTAGTTATGGAGCTACAGGCAATCCTACAATATCCTTCTCGGGTGACATTGATAATACCGACGTAGCTTTTACTGCCAACACACAAGGCAAAGATTTGAAGTTGATCTTAGCTTTTGCCAATGCTGGAAAATCTCAAGTTTGGGGATATGAATTCACTATTCCTGCTTCCACCACTCCCACTGTCGTTAGTGCTCCCCTTAGCTCTTTCAAATTGAGAGATCCTAATTACAATTTTACAGGTGCCTCCATTAACGCCACACAACTTTCTACAATCAGCGAATTCGAATTTGGTTTAACGTATGTTTCTGATGGAGGGGCAGGCACTGCCGAGTTGGATTTCGATAACTTTTTGTTGGTTGAAACCCCTACAACTCCCGTGGCTGAATACGTTTTATATTCGGGTCAAAAAAATACTGACTTCATCAATGGCGACCCCTATAATTTCGATAATGGTCTTACAATTGTAGAAACTGGTACTAACGATAAGTTTTACAAAATGACAGGTTCTACCACTGGATATTACGTGGGAGGTGGTGGAACTGGCAGCTTTGGTGCTACAGGTAACCCAACTATCAATTATTCAGGACAAGTTGCCAATACTACAGTAGCATTTACTGCTGTTACCCAAGGTAAAGAATTGAAACTTATAATTGTGTTTGGTAATTCAGGAAAGTCTAAAGTGTGGGGTTATGAATTTGTCATTCCTGCTTCTACCACTCCAACCGTGGTGTCTGCCCCACTTGGTTTATTTAAATTAAGGGATGCTAATTTCAGTTTCACAGGTTCAGTTATCAACGAGGTTGATTTGGCCAGTATAAGTGAGTTCGAATTTGGTTTGACCTATGTGTCAGACGGTGGCGTGGGTAGTGCTGAGCTTTACTTTGATAATTTTATGTTGGTTGATTCAAACCCAACTGGCATAAACAATTCAAACATTTCCAATACGTCTTTCCTAGTGTATCCCAACCCTTGCAACACAGGCACGTTGAACTTGGGCGAGTCCGAAGTTTCGTATTCTATGAGCACTGCTACAGGTGTTGTGGTGAAGACAGGTGTTGGCAACAAAGTAGATGTATCAAACCTTGAAAAAGGCATGTATTTGATTTCAATTGGTAAAGGCAAAGTATCGAAAGTCATTTTGAACTAAGCTTTATCATTCTCTTTCAAAAAGGTCTTCTCAGAAATGGGAAGGCCTTTTTTTCTTTTTTACCTTTGATTAATGAAAACAAAAACCACTTTTTTTTGCCAGTCGTGCGGCATGCAGTCGCCAAAATGGCTTGGCAAATGCCCTTCTTGTGCCGAATGGAATACTTTTGTAGAGGAATTGTTGGCCAAAGAAAATACGAACCAGCCACAATACAAGGCTTCTACCTCCAAACAAATTGCTTCCAAACCTAGGCACATCGCCGAGATTCAATACGACGAGCAACCACGTATTGCTACACACGATGGCGAACTTAACCGCTTGCTAGGTGGCGGCATAGTGCCGGGTTCGCTCACGCTTTTGGGTGGTGAGCCAGGTATTGGCAAATCTACTTTGATGCTACAAGTGGCCATGCAATTGAAAGGCTTCAAGGTGTTGTATGTGACAGGAGAGGAGAGTCAGCAACAAGTGAAGATGCGCGCCGAAAGGTTGGGCGAAATTACGGCCGATTGTTACATTTTGACCGAAGT
>JBIKRJ010000233.1:0-3506 GCA_044349205.1 Cytophagales bacterium
AACGAATCGTACCGTCAAATAACAAATAGTTTTCATTGATTAATTGTATTAAAAATATCTCTTGAAACTCGTTCTCTTTTTTTTTCCTTTCAGCTTCTTTTTTGAATTTATCCCAAACATCTCTCGATTCTAAGGGACTATTCAAAGGGATTTCCCATACAGAATCAATGTAGGGATTGTTTGCAAGTATCTTGGAGCAATAACTACCAATTGCCCAAGTTAGATGGCAGTGGGGATAATCTTTTTTAATTTGTTTGGCAACAACAGTGGCATACAAGCAGTCGCCGTTAGAGTTTAGTTGACCCAACAATATTCGACTACTGTACTTACTTTTCACTTAAATCTATCTGGATTAAAATTAAGTATTTGTAATATTGTGAGATATTAGTTGTTTGAACTCATTGTCAATGTGATCCATACATTTGTTTCGCTCTAAGTTTAAAAGTGCTAATTGTTTCACTACTTTGTTTTTTTCCTCGGGTGGAACAGATTCGAATTCATATACTTTCTCTTGTTCATGCCAAAGTTTGCAATTTACTTCCGCTAATTGGGCAAATACGCTTCCTAATGTTCCAATCACATCTACAACATTATTACCTTCCTTTTTATACACTTTGTTAGAGCTAAAAGTTAGTTTGTCAATTGGAATGTTGCCTTTAAGGGCATCATAAACAAAATTGTTTATTTCATCCTTGAGCTGATTTTCCTGATTTTCCAAACTCATCAGACGTTCTTTGTCTTCTGAGTGCCACTGTTTTAATTTGATAATCGTGAGTTTGTCGCAGAGGCTACCCAATGTTTCTGCCATATATAAGTCTATTTTGTAAAAAAATATGTTTTGCAACAAAGATAAGAATGTTAAACCAGCATAAGTGAAGCCAAACTTTTCAAATCTACTTTATCTTCCCACCCCAACCCTTTCAAAGTGCCCGGATTTGAGACCAAGATGGAATATTCTGGGGTAAAGTTGGCCCTTTGTTCAACATGTTCCTGCCAGTTCATTCCTAGCTGGGCAAAACATGTCTCAAGCCAATCTTGAATTGCGTACGCTTTACCACTTCCTATGACAGTTTCATGCACTGTATCTTGTTGGACGAGCGTCCAAATTGCCTCTGCCACATCACCAGCAAATGTCCATTCTTTTTTAACGGAAATGTCTCCCAAAATTATTTTTTCTTTACTACCCATTTTAATGCGCTTGCAGGCTTCTGTCACCATCTTGCTTACATGCCTTTCTGTGCGTCGTGGACTTTCATGATTGAAAAAATAACCCACATAGGTAGAAATACCTAAACTTCGATAGTAACGTGCCATGTAGGTGGTGTGAATGCGGGAGAAAGCATATGGGCTACTGGCTTCAAAAGCGTCGGTTTCTTTGATAGCCAGGCCTTTGTTTACAAACTGCAAACCGCTTCCAGAAATGAATACCCTGCTATTTGGAGAGTGGTTTTTGACCGATTCCAAAATGTTTAGGGTTCCCGTGCTTATCGTTTCATGATTTTCAAATACCACTTCATGTCTTGTGGTAGAATTGGCAGCAAGGTGAAATATGTAATGGGGTTGGGTGTCTTTGATTATCTTTTCTACAAAACTTCGGTTGGCTACATCGCCCAATACCCAGTCGCCTTTTCTTGAGACGCCAATTGACTCAACTTTGTTTTTTCTTAACAAATGGTCTAGGTAAAATCCATCTTGACCATTTGCACCAAAAATGATGGCTTTCATAGGTCAGTATTGTGTTTTTGCTTTTTCGAATGCTGCCATGTCACAAAATAGGGTGTTGATGTGAGTATCGGCATACACGAAATAGCCTTTCGAGGTAATGAATTCAACCATTCCGCTGATTTTATTTTCATTATTGGTCAAGCTGAAGGTGACACTTTCGATGCAGATAACTTCTGGCCTGTAAGTTTCAAAATCGATGCTTTTCAAAATCTCCAAATCCCAACCCTCTACGTCGATAGAGAGAAGATTCGGACAGGAATTAAAATGCTTTTTGATTACCTCGTTCACCTTAACCAAAGGCATTTTGGACTGTTTGTAGCCAATATTTGTTTCTTGAAACCGTTTTTGAGCCTCTTCAAGTGAAAAAGTGTTCCAAGTACTGTATTTGCCTGGAAAAACAAAAAAGTCTGCTTCTTTGGCTTCTGCCACACCCACCCCTGCATTTATGAAAACATCTTTTGGGCGATATTTTCTTATCAATTTTTCAAACCTAATGTCGGGTTCAATACAAACTCCCACCGACCCGCGGTTGTAGAAAAAAAAAGTATTGTTGTAGTGGTAAGGGTGGTTGGTGCCTATGTCTAAATAGGAAGGATTTTTAATTCCCAGACAGTTGAAAAGGTAGCGTATGACTTGATCTTCGCCTGCTTGCGAAAAACTTGGCTGTGCTCTGCTGCGTAGTATTTGAAGAGAAGCAAAAATTTTGCCTATAAAGCGTGATAGGCTCATTTTTCGTAAATTTCAATCTTCGGCAGAGGGAAAATAAGTTTGATGCCTTTTTCCAAAGTGGCTTTTTCTCTTTCTAAAAACTCTTCTTTGAAGTGCCAAGGAAGTACCAGGTAATAATCTGGGTTCATGGCACGGCTTTCGGCTTCGCTTATGATGGGAATATTTGTTCCCAATGTAAGGGCACCATACTTGTCGGGGTTGCGTTCTGCTGCGTAATCTATAATAGAATGATCGATACCACACCATTGTAAAATGGTATTGCCCTTTGTGGAGGCTCCATAAATGTGGATGCTTTTTCCTTCTTTTTTCAGCTTTTTTAGAAGATTAATTAATTCTTCCTTGTGAACATTGATTTTGTCTTGGAAATGTTTGTATGGCTTGTCAGTGTCAAGTTCCAAATCAAATTCTTCCTGTCTGAAGAGTTTCAAGTTTTCCATGAACTCTTCATTTTTGAAAGAAAAATTGTCTATATGTGTAGCAAAACAACGTATACTGCCACCATTGATGTCGTTGTGCGTGACATTAAATACTTTCATACCAACTCTTTTCATGATATTTTCTATCACGGCAAGGCTATAGTATTCCAAGTGTTCGTGGCAAATTGTGTCGTATGAATTCATTTTTAGCATTGTGGGCATGTAGGACATTTCAAATATCCATATGCCATCAGGGGATAATACTTCTTTGATTGAATTGCTAAAAAGTACAGGATTTTCCAAATCGTAAAACATGGCAATAGAAGTGACTATGTCAAATTTGTTGCCGTTTAATCGTTTGGTCAATTCTTTGGATGGAAAAATATCTTGCACCACGTTCACATTGCCTTTTATTTCTTGGGCAACATCTGATGGATCTACTCCAAATTTTTCAAAGTCGCTGGGATAATAATTCAATAGTGTGCCATCGTTGCAACCAATGTCTAAAACTCTTGCTTTTGTTTTGTTTACAAGTTTCGTGGCTTCAATTGTAATTCCTTTTAAGTGGTTGTGCATCGTTTGGTTGGTACCCGAACGATACCAATAGGCTGAATAGAGTATTTCGGGTGGTACGGT
>JBIKRJ010000234.1:0-3503 GCA_044349205.1 Cytophagales bacterium
AGAAGCCTGGCAAGCGTTTTTGTGGAACAAAGTTCACCAAAAAATAGAAGATGCACTGGACAGAACACAGCTCAAAGACAAGTTGCTGGGTCTATTGAAAAACGACACGCATCTGCAACAGCTTGTAAAACAAAAATTTCCAGTCATTTCCGTGTTTGGTCTTTCGGTGCTTACAGAATATCACATCGAATTTTTTCATGAATTGGCCCAATACATCGAGGTTCGTTTTTACTTTTTGAATCCCGCACCCGAAGTGTATTGGTACGATTGCAAGTCGGTGAAAGAACTGCAAAAATGGAGTGCCCGATACCGTAATTTCCGCCCCGAAACATTTTCAGTCGGTAACGATTTGCTGATGAGCTGGGGGAAATTGGGACAACAGCTTTTTTCTGCCTTTTTAGACAAAGACGAATTGGTGAACGGACTTGCCATTCTCGAACACAAGGAGCAGGATCCTAAAACGCTTCTTCAACTCATTCAGCAAGAAATAAATCTAAACCTTGCCCCAACTGAACGCAACAGCATTGCGAAAACGCTTCTTCAAGATGGTACGCTGCAAATACATAGCTGCCATTCACCGGCGCGCGAAGTAGAGGTGCTGTACAACTTTCTGGTGAAAACCATGTCCGAAAATACGCATTTGGCACCACACGACATTTTGGTAATGATGCCCAATGTGGAAGCCTACGCGCCTTATGTGCAGTCTATTTTCGACAATGCGCCTTACAAAATTTCCTATTCCATTGCCGACCGCGAACTGTCTCAGAGCGAAGACTTTGTGGCGGTTTTGCTATCGCTGCTCGAACTGAACAACCACGAATTTACTTCCGAAAAAATACTGCGTTTGCTCGATCACAAAAGAGTGGCCACCAAATTTGGCATTACCGACCCCAACCTAATTAGAAGAGTGGTAAACGAAGTAAACATTCGTTTTGGTTGGGATACGCCAAAAGATGCTACAGAGACCTATTTGGTAAGCTGGCAGGCAGGCTTGGAGCGTATTGTGCTGGGCATTGCTATGAAAGGTGCCGACATGTACGAATTTGAACAGGAGCAAGTGCTCAGCTACGATGCTTTGGAAGGCGCAGATGCCTTCGAGTTACTGCGTTTTATTTCCTTCGTAAAAACCATTCAGCAGTTGATCCAAGATGGCAAAAGAGACAGGAATTTGGCTGAATGGCAAAAGTACATCCAATTGATAGGCGAAACATTTTTGGGCTCTGAAACGGACAATGAAGGGGTGAAAGTTGTCCTTACCCAACTCGATTATTTGGTTGATGTAGAGGGTGTTGCAGAAGCAAATATCCCGCGTGCGGTGTTTGTACAATCGGTTTCGGGTTTGTTGGGCAACAGCACTTCGTCTTCCGGTTATCTAAAGGGAAATGTGACTTTTTGTTCTACTGTGCCCATGCGTAGCATCCCTTTTAAAGTAGTGGCTTTTTTGGGAATGAATAGCGAAGATTTTCCCCGTCAAGACTCGGTTTTAGGTTTTGACCTTATCGCACAAAAACCCAGAAAAGGCGACCGCAGCCTGAAATTGAACGACAAATATTTGTTTTTGGAGGCCATGCTTTCGGCCGAGGAGTTTTTTTATATGAGCTATGTGGGCAAAAGTATAAAGGATAATACCCCCAAAGAGCCGTCTATTCTCATAGAAGATTTGCTGAATTACCTTCAGCAACAAAGCGATCAAAAAGTTTCCGAATTGCTTGTTACGCAGCATCCTTTGCATGGCTTTAGTGCCAAATATAACACTGCCGAAAATGCGGGGCTTTACACCTATTTTCCTTTCAAAGACCTCAATACGGGAGTTGCGCTTTTGGCTTCGCCTTTGCAAAAAAATGAGGCCGAGGAAAGCGAAAACAAGACAATAAGCCTATATCAACTGCAAAATGCCGTAACTAAACCCATCAAATTTTATTTCAACAACAGCTTGAAAATTTACTTTGAAAACGATAGTCTGCTGGTGCCTGAAACGGAAATTTTTAGTTTGAATAAATTGGATGAATGGAATTTCAAGAATTATTTGTTGAAAAATGAGATTGACGAGGAATTTATCAGAAAACAAAAGCAAGCCGGCCATTTGCCATTGGCCAATATAGGTTTCTTGAGTTTGGACGAGTTGAAAACCAAAATTGACACCTTTAGAATTCAATATGCCGACCTCATAAACGAATATACTGAAGACATAAGGGAAGGTGTGCTTGTCCTTGACGATTTAAGCCTTCATTTCGACATCCCCGTTTTTGTCAAAGAAAAGGAGATTAGGCAAGTAGATGTTTGTTTTTCGAAAAATGTCGTAGAATATGGGCTAAAATCTTGGATAAAGCATTTGGTGCTGGTAGCCAGTGGGATAGAAGTAAAAACATACTTTTTGTCGAACGAAAATAACTACGAGTGCCATTTCAATGACCAAAGCCGCGCATTGGAAATACTGCTTGAATTGAAAAAATTCTATATCGAGGCCAAATTGAAAATAAAGCCTATTGTACATCAAGATTTTTTCAATGAATGGAGCAAGGGAGCAGAAAAGCTTTCAATAGAAAAACTCTCAAATCTCGTCAATAGCCATTCCGACGACCAATATTTCCAGACCTTCTGCAATTTGAACGGTGTGGAAACCGAAATGAATGAAAGCATTTTTACCGATTTGGAAGTGCTATACCAACCTTTTAAAGACGCTTTTTACAAATAATCGTATGAAAAATTTTAATGTATCTGAAGTGAAATTGGATGGGTGCAAACTCATTGAAGCAAGTGCAGGCACGGGCAAAACGCATTCGGTAGGCATTTTGGTTCTGAGACTTTTACTCGAAAAAAACATCAAGATAAACCAAATCATGATGGTGACTTTTACGCAGGCTGCAGTAGAAGAAATGAAAAGCCGCATACGCAGTTTTGTGTACCAAAGCTGGCAATATAGCCACGATCCATCGCACCCGATCGATGCAGGCGTAAAGGCATATTTGGGCAAATACGCTGGTAGGGAAAATGAGCTGCAACGCATTATGAACGAGGCAGTTTCGATGCTAGACGAAGTGTCTATATTTACCATTCACGGCTTTTGTTCACGCACTTTAAAAGAGTTTGCTTTTGAAACCAACCAAAGCTTCGATTTGAAAATGACGACCGATTTTTCGGAAATTCTAAACGAGGCGGTGCACATCGTATGGCGCAAAAACATTACCACCCTGCCCAAAGTGCTACTGAAGAAACTTTTTGATTTGAAATTTTCGATTTCGAATTTGGCTGAATTAGCTAACGCCTACCTCGATGGCTGTATTTTGAGCGACCAGCTGTTGCCCGACCAAACGGAAATAGCCGATATTTTGAACAGCATTGAAAACCTGAACAACAATGTGTTGTTGGCCAATAATGCCATTGCAACTCATGTGGAAGGCAATGAACAAAGGGTGATGCAAGGGATACACGATCAGAATAAAACTACTAGACTGTACAAGCTTTTCAATGCTTCTTCGACTTCTATTTTAGATGACTTAGAT
>JBIKRJ010000235.1:0-3490 GCA_044349205.1 Cytophagales bacterium
TTCGTTGAATAGATTTATAAATTCGTCTAGTGGGAGCTGAAGGAGTAGATTTAAGGTAGATTTGCCGTTTATTAGCTTATTTAGCTGATTTTGGGCTTTCCTTTCCTTGCCTAAATCCTTTATTTTCTTTTGGTCTTCTGCGTTTCTGATTGGTATTAGGTGCTCTCCTCGCATGGTATTGTGCTTTGATAATTTGCAAAATTATTATTTTTGATATTTGTTTTTGATAGATTTGTGTAATTTTTAACTTTAAATTTTATTTTTTATGTACAAAAAAACGGTTTATTTCGCAGAGTTTGACCCTTATTTCAGTATTGACGCATCGGATTCTGAATTGTGGCCTGATAGTGGCTATTTAGATTCTTGCTTGTTTAAGTTAAAAGATGGTCGGGAGTACAAAGGTGAAATTTCGGCTAATGGTTGGTTCTATTCTGTTTGTGGCTCGAAGTTTCACTTTACACAAGTAGAAGGCTGGCATCGGCTTTCTGGTGAAATGTGATTTACGGGTTTTGGTCTTGGTGTTAAAAGAGAAAAACGTGCCTTTTGAGCACGTTTTCTTTGTTTTTGGTAGTTTGCCATAACTTGGTACCCCTTTGTTCTTAGGGTATAATCTTTATGCCTATGTTTAGCATTTCTTGAAAAGTCTTAGTAAGCAAATCGTCTAAAACAACTAAATTCTTTAACTCCATTTTTTCCTTTTCTACAAGGTGGTCATTTAGGCTCATGGTCATAGCCTTTGCGGGGTCGTACTCTCTTAGTATTTCCTTAGATGATTTATTTGGCCTTCCGTAGGCTCTTTTCAGTTCAGATGGCGTTTGTCCTGTTACCTGTAAGCAGTTTTGCTTATTGTAGTCTATGCAAGCCAATTTGCCTCCTTCTGTGAAGTTTTTGGCGTTTATAGCCTTTGAGTTTTCAAGCTGAACTTCTCTTTTTGTGTTTTCTAAAAGTACGGCTGAACTAATTTGTGTGGGCAAAGAGTAACTACCTGTTTTTCTTATTGATGGGATAACGTCAGTTGATAACCAATCTCTAAGTTTTTCGCCTGCGGATGTTCTTGCATTCATTGCTAATTTCCAAAAACCTGATTCATAAACCAAAGTGATTCTTGCAGACCTTTTTGGAATAATACCTAATGATTCAAATTCTTTCCAAAGTTCCGCAGATTGTGCAGACCTTTCCAATACTACATAATCTTTACCTTGGATAAGTTTTGATTCCTTTATAGCATTCCTTATTTTGACATGGCCCGTACAGAGGGCTATGTCGGTAGATGTGAACAAAAACCTTTCTGGGTCACTAATTGATTGAACTTTGGTCAAAAATGTGTCCTCCATGAAAGGAACTTGAATTTTTTCTGAACTTAACATTATTTTATTATTTGATATATGCAAAACTAATAAACATATATTAATATCCAAACAAATGTTAATTGATTTTTTGCTTTTGCCTTAAAAGAGAAAAACGCACCTTGTGAGTACGTTTTCTTTGTTCATAAGTAGTTTGTATCGCTTGGGGTGTTAAATTCGATTGCAGGGGCTAAAAAGTGCCTTATTGGTGGCTTAAAAAAAGTTGTGGCAGACAAAATCCGCCACAATCCCGATTCCATAAACCTTAAAATTTGAAAATACTGTCTTTTGTACTTTATTGTCGTTCCCGACTATTGCAATCGCAGCCGAAATTACGACTGAAATTGTTATCATGCCGGGGATTCACCGTTTGCAAAAATGGTCTCCCCGACTTGATTTAAAGAACTTTCTTCGAGCTCTTAGCTCAATTTGCACTACTTCCAGCATTTGCCGTGGTAGTGGCTTTCAAATAAAAAAAATGCTTAAAATCAAATTCAATGCAAATATATCAAAAAAAACAAACTCTTTAACTATTTTTTACTTTTTTTAAGTAGTAATGTATTATTTCATCCCTTTTCGCAATGGCTTCCAGTTCGCCAATCGGGAAGACCTTCGATCCCTTTTGCACCATAACCTCTTTGTCGTCTTTGTATTGTACAATGTCAAAGCTAAAATCTTTCTTCTTTCTTTGTACATTGAATTTTTCACGGACTTTGACGTAATAGCTTAAACGATTCAATTCAAACTCATTAAGCTGGGCTTGGCTCGGTTCTGTTTCTTTTGGTGGCTTTTTCACATCATTGATTCGTTTATAATAGACAAATGTTTTTTTCTACTATCAACTCCAATGTTCTTTTTAATCAAAGTAGAATTTACTTTTTGTAGCATAGTTAGCCTTGAAAGGTCTTTTTCGGTCATTTCGTTCCTGTCAATATCCAAATTAGCAATTTGCTTTAACATATTTGCTTCATTTGAATATATTAAAGCAGGAGGCTTGCATCCGTTTTTATCAATATATGATTCCATTATAGTTGCACACATTTCTTTATAATAGTCTCCTGCGTCATGCCTGGTCTTTATTAATTTATCTATTACCATATCTATCACTTTCGATTTAAACTCTACTGATAGCCACATAGCGAAGTCTATAAATAGCTTAGGGTGCATCCATGTTATACCATCGCTAAACCTGCCGCCTTTGGAAAAGTAAGGGTTTTCTATACCCTCTTTTTTTAATTGTTCAATGTACTCCTTAGTCTCTTTTAAAGACTTAAAATTTTGAATCAATTTTTTCTTTTCAGGATTTGTTGCATTCCATAGGTTTATTAATTCGTTTCCGTTGAAGTAATCGTCCTTTGTCCTTTGAACAAAACCTTGCTCCCTAATCATGATTTGATTTGTTTTCATTTTATTGTAATTATATTTTATAAATATTTATGCAAATATAATTATAATACAATGTTATTACAATAAGATAGTGAAAATTATTTTAAAGTTCTAATTATAATTAGAAACTATTGATTATGATTATTTCAATTTTTTTTTAAAAAGTAATGATTACTACTCAAAAAAGTTTAGAACAATTTGGACCAAAGCAAAAATAACCGTTAGAGTGATACCTAACCCAATGATAAACTGGGCTAGGTTGTTGTTTAGAATCTTTTTCATGCTTCTGTAGATTCTTTGATGAGTTGCTCAATCCTGTAAGCATCAAATTCCTCTCCACTTTCTTGTGCTTTCAATATGTCTTTCAGCATCTCCAGCATCAAAGGTGCTTTCGAAATTAACAAACAGTTTGCCTCCCATTTCTGGATTGTTTCGTTTCTGCCACATCCCATCCTTTCGTGGTCCGTACTGTAGCTTATGTCGGCCACAATCCTTCCGTCTTGGTCTTTTACATACGCTACTGAGTGATACCACTCGATATCGCCATTTGTTACTAATATTGGCTCTTTGAGTTGTTTTTCTACTGTCCAAGGTGCTTTTGTTCCTTTAAATTCCATGTTTTTTTTGTTTAATTAATTGTTTGACAAAATCATTTCGCCTTCGACTTCCTTAAGCTGGTCAAATATATCTCTTTCGAACTCGTCAGAAAAGTCAACTTCTCCGTCTTCGTTAAACAAATTGATTGTGAAGATACAGTC
>JBIKRJ010000236.1:0-3474 GCA_044349205.1 Cytophagales bacterium
TGCTTAGTTTGCCCTAAGTTATACATTTTAGGGATGTAGGAAAAACATTATGAAAATAAAAAGTGGCTAAAACACTGTTTCAGCCACCCTAAAGACAATACTTAAATTATGAATTACTTAACGTAGGTTGTGAAATTACCGCTTCTGATGGCTTCTAACCCCACTCCAATATAAGCCAAAGGCGCATTCCAGTTAATCGCAATTTCGTTCGAAGCGTAGCTACACTTGTGGTCGATGTAAGACTTGGCCGGCAAAGTAGATGGATATGGTTTTCCAGCACAATTTCCTTTGTCTTCTTGTCCGGGATTAGGGCCACCTGCAACAAGTCCTGGCACAGGCTCTTCTATGCCATCAGCCTCGGAGGGACGGTGGTGCGGATTCATAGTCGATTTTTTACCATACCCAGTTACAAAACTATAAGTGGTGGCATTTCTTCCCAAAATGTAGTCAAAGTTAGCGTTGGCAGTTTCCAAAAAGTATTTGTCGCCTGTGAGCAAATAGGCCTGTATTAACAAAACACCTTGGTTGGTACAAAAAGAATTGCTACCCCAACCAAAGTTACCGTACTCTGTACCCATTGCCACTCCATAAGCCGACTCTATTTTGTGCGCTTTAAGGGTTTTGGCCATTTTGATGATTTTTTTCGAAACAGCATCTGTATTCACGTCTTCATATTTGGTATCTCCTTCAAATTTGGAAGCATTTTTAGCAAGTGAATAAAGTCCTAATGTGCCAACATTTTGCCAACTTGGTACGCCTGTATTTATATTCAAAGCTCTTTCTACATTGGCTTCTTCGTAGTATTTCAAATCACCAGTCGCTATAAACAACTCAAGCGAAGCCCACAAAAACTCGTCTGTAAAATTGAAATCGTCGTAAGCACCTGTCATGATAGAAGGATCTGACAATTCACTTTGAATATATGGAACATTATCGTTTTTCTTTGCCCAATTGTAGGCGCGCACACTCGCTTTCAAACAACTGTCGGCCAAACCAGGCAACTGTTTTCTAAACTTGCCTAGCACACGATATGCCTGTGCAGTAACAGCGGCAAAATCTAAAGCTGCAGAAGTACTTTTTTTAACCACATAGCGAGGCTTTGTCGCATTTTCGGGCATAATGCTACCATCAAAATTCGAGTTTGTCAATTTGTGATACACTCCGCCATCGGCAGGATCTTGCATGGTAAGCATCCATCTCAAGTTCCATAAAATCTCATCTAACAAGTCGGGAATCTTGTTTCCACTTTCAGGAATATTCAGATTCAAGGAATCACAGTAAAATGGGAAATCTTCGTAGATAGCCAGTAAAGTGTAGGTAGTAATGCCCGAATTGACTATGTATTTGTTGTAATCGCCAGCATCTATCCAGCCCTTGGGAGAGCTTATCAAAGATCCGGTTGGTCTGTTTGATGATGCCGCAGAATTGTGAATGAGCACTTGCGTGTCGGGGTGACCACCTTTTCTTGCCCATTTGCCTGCATATTGTGGCAACAAATCAATTGAAAAACGTTGGTAATAAAATGCTTTTAAAGACGCTTTCGACAAAGGACCAAACACCTTGTCTTTCACAAGGAAAGGATATGAATGCCCAACATTTGGCACAAACAATATAAATTCGCCTTTACCACTAAAAGTAGTAAAATCGGCTTTTTTTACTTTCTCTTCCGAATATTCCCAAATTGCGGGTTTCGACAAAAGTCCTTTGAATACAGTGTCTTTTCTAGCATCATTGGTTAAAACATAAAAGTGTTTGGTTGTTGTAGTATCTAGAATCACTGCTACCTTCTCGCCAAAAGGATAGAAACCTATTTGATTGATGCGAATATTTTCAGATACATTTTGGGCAAAGGCAATCGTACTGCCTATTGCCACCAAAACGAAACATGTAAAAGCAGATTTTATGTTTAACATTATTGACTGTTATTTATAGGTAAACGTGGCTTTTAACGTATCCACCATCAATTCAAAATCACCTGGTTCAGTCACAGTTTTGAATTCGTTGTTGACAAACGCTACATCATTTTTATCCAAGGTAAATTTCACTTGCTTCTCTTCTCCAGGTTGCAAAGCAATTTTTTGGAAAGCACGAAGTCTTTTCTGAGGTGGCGTAATGGAAGCAAACAAATCACGGCTGTACAACTCCACCACTTCTTTCCCTGCAGTGGCACCTGTATTCTTCACTTTTACAGTCACAGTCAATTTGTTATCGCCCGTCAAACTATCTGCATCCAATGCCAGTTGCGAATAAGAGAATGTAGTGTAGCTGAGTCCAAATCCAAAAGGATATTGCGGGTTGTATCCAGTGTTGGTTTCGATACCAGGTTTCAACTCCTGTCTAACATCGGTGAACTTGTGGTCGTATGGCACCACATTACCAGCATATCTTGGGTACGAAAAAGGAAGTTTTCCGCTTGGATTAACATCACCAAACAACACATCGGCAATGGCGGGTGCACCCTCGCTTCCAGGCCAATATGCCAACACAATTCCTTTTGCTCCTTGCTCTATTTTACGGAAAATACGAGGACGTCCTTCCACAAAAACCAAAATCACAGGTTTGCCAGTAGCATACATGGCATTTGCCAAATTCAGTTGTGATTCGGGCAAATCCAAATCATCGATCACACCTGGCTGTTCGGCATACGCATCTTCACCCAAACACAACACTATGTAATCTACCGAACGAGCAGCATTCACAGCAGCTTTCAAATCTTTGTCTTCTGTAAAACCTGCACCTTCAGCAAAAGAAACATTTTTCTCTCCAATTTTATCTTTGAATGATTGAAGAATTGTTTTTGTGTTTTCGGGGTACCACTGGGCAATGTTACCTTGCCAAGTATAAGACCAACAGCCATTTAAAGCAGTGATGGAGTTGGCGGCAGGCCCAGCTACCAATACGCGTTTAGTTTTAGATAGAGGCAAGATGTTGTTTTCATTTTTCAATAGCGTAACAGCTTCTCTTGCTGACTCCAAAGCCACTTGTTTGAATTCGGATTTACCAAAATTGGCAATGGCTTCTTTTTCAGGATACGGATTTTCAAATAGTCCCAATTCAAATTTAAATCTCAAAATTCTAGCTACCGACTGGTTGATTCTTTCTTCAGAAATCTGTCCTTCTTTTACCAATTCAATTAGGTAATAGTAAAAACTAAGGTCATGGGGTACCATGCTCATGTCTACACCAGCTTCAATGGCAATTTTTACAGCTTCTTTAGGAGTAGCAGCAATTTTGTGACGGGTGTGTAAACGAATAATGTCTTCCCAATCCGTTACCGCAACACCTTTAAAGCCAAGTTCGCCACGCAACACATCGGTAAGTAAATATTTGCTTGAGTGTACAGGAATACCATTTACCTCGCCAGAATTGATCATAACCGTTTTCACACCAGCCTCAACTGCCGATTTGAACGGTGGAAGGAATATTTCCCTAAGCATCACTTCGGGTATTAAAGCTGGCGAACGGTCTTTGCCA
>JBIKRJ010000237.1:0-3465 GCA_044349205.1 Cytophagales bacterium
CATGGCTTATTATATCGGAAATGGCTATTTGAATGTGAACAGTGGCGTAATGAATGGCAGCGTTTTTGGCACCACCAACACTGGAAGCAATGCCTTGCAATACATTAATAGTAGTAACTCTATGCCCAAGGCCATTACCGAACTGGGACAGCTTGCTTCCAACAGAATGGGCGCTGTGTATGCCATAAACCCCGAAATAGGCAAGTTGAAAACTTCTTTGGGCATAGGCTGGAGCCAAGAAGTAACAAAAGACACCCTCTCCAGCTTCATTTCCATGCAGCATAGGGTGGCCGCGATCAATCGGTCGAGGTTTATGTTTTACAGCGGCCAATATGGCCCTTATTCCAACATTACGAATGTTTTTCGTAGAAGCTGGGAGAACTTTTATATCTACGACAAATCAATTTTCGACAGCCGACCACAGTTTTTCACCATCGATTTGAGTTTGAAATACAAGACAAAACTTTTAGGCAAAGACATCATTTTAACCCAATACACCAATTACAATTCGGTATCGGTCGACAACGACTTCACGCCTTGGCAAGGAAACGGTTTCTCGTCTTTTGTGACGGGCAATGCCAAAGCACTGGCAAGGCCATTTCAGTGGGGAGGAAGCAATCTTTTGTCCTACATTTTCAACGAGTTCGGCACCTACTATCGCATGAATAAAACTTTTACTTTGGTACTGCAATATTGTATCGAACATGCCCAAACCGATGGCACGCGCTTGTCGAAAAACAAGGAATTTGGTGGCGGGCTTGGTTCCAACCAAACTGGCAAGTCGTATGGTATAGGCTTGGACATCATCACAGGCGCCAGGTCGGGTGTGTATTTGCGCCAAAAATGGTACGAACACTTCGACAAAAACTTCGACAAAGACAAGTTTGACGGTTTCGAGAGCTCAGCAGAATTGAAAATCTTTTTTTAACACCCATGACAATGGCAAGAATCAGCACTTTAATCATCCTACTGCTCACCTTTGGCAAGGTGTTTTCGCAAAACCCTAGTTTTATCTATTTTAAGGGTTTGGGCAGAACCTTGATGGATGTAGACCATCTAAAAGAGTCGAGTAACTACCTGAAAGGAGACACGGGAGTTTCGCAAAGACGCGACATGAACGGCGAGTTTATCTTCGATTTGGGCGTTCATGTAGAACCCAGCGACCAGTTGAGGGCAAAAGCCATCATGCGTCTAAGCAATCCTTTCGGCAATTTTTACGGCAATGGTAGTGCTTTCAATTTTCGTGAAGCATCCATAGAGGGCATTTTGGCCAAAAAATTCTATTACAATGTGGGAGACATAGACCTAAAAATGACTCAATATACCTTGTACAATTTCAACGATTCATGGCACGAATACGAATCGAACGTGTTTGGCGACAGAAGAAAAATAATGCAGTATGAAAACTTCAACAAAGGGAACACCTGGCGTACGCAAGGTTTGAACATGAAAACAAACTGGCGATTCCCAAAATGGGCCGACAGTTTGGCTTTAAGTGCATTTGGTGTTCGCAACAAATACAATTACATAGGCCCCGACTCCAACGACAGGCTTTTGATAGGTTCTCAGCTAAACCTTGTGGGTACCAAATGGATAGATGCTGGGGCGCGCATCGTGCACCATTTCGATGTGGTAGGCACTTCTACAAGCAAGTCGCAGAACTACAGAAACACCGTGTACAGCACCGACATTGCCCTAAAATGGCAAAACGACAAACTGGATGTAAGACTAAGTGCGGAAGGTGGCAAGTCGGATTATTACAAAGAAAATAAAACCCTAAAAAAGTCTTACACCACCCAAGACAGCTATTTTGAAAGCGCCCTGAAAATTCAGCTCAAAAAATCGGGAGTGTATGTGAAAGGCTTGTACCGCAACGTGGGTGCCGAATTTTTCAGCGCCGCGGCACAAACCCGCCGAATAAACGACTTTGGCAGTACGCCTCTTTTTGCCAAAGGCCAAAACGACACCATCGCACGACCACAAACACTCATGGACAGAATACAAAATCCTTTCCTGTACAACACCAACATTCGGGAGGGACTGGGCAACTACTTTGTGCCATACAACATTATAAATCCCTACGGTAGTGCCACACCCAACCGTGCAGGCTTTGTGGCTACCATTGGCATAGTATCGCCCGACAGCCTACTGAATGCCAAAGTAGAATACCAGATAATGAGCGAAGTAACGGGCATGGGCGTGAGCGAAAAAAGAAAATTTACAGGCTTAACGGCAGGTGCCAGTTTCATGGCAAACAAGCTCTTTGACTGGCAGAAACATATTGTGCTGAATGCTGGATACCAAACCAATCAGGTAACTCGTGGTGGAAATGCGACCGTAAACCTAACCGCCAACACGCTCGATTTGGGCTTTGACATAGAATTTGCCGAACAGTTGGATTTTTTGGTGGGATGGAAACAGTTCAATGCCAAAGGAAATGAAATAATCGAAACGCGCGATGCCTTCAATGTGATTACGTCGGGATACAGAACTGTAAAATACGATTGGAAAGAAAACATTATGGCAGTAGGTGCAAAGTACCGACTGAGCCCCATCAGTTACATGGCCTTGAACTACCTGATGCCGAGTTTTGGCAATGGGCTGAACGACAATTACAACTACAAATACTCGCAACTTTTCTTTAACCTAACACTGGGATTCTAAAAATGAAAAACCTAGGATTCTACATACTGGGGATAGTAGGCGGATTGATGCTTTTGCATGGCTGCGCCCGACCCAAAGAAATAGGCCCTGAATTGGCTATAGCTAGTCCCAATTTCAAAATTGAGACGCCACTGAAGGCAAAGTTTAAAACCAAAAATTTTTTTCCGCTAAATAGCTACAACTTTTTTACCGCCAAATTCAACGAGCGTGTTTCGTGGAAACTGACCATCAAAGGACTCACTTCCAATGCGTTTAGGAATTACAGTGGTACTTCCGACTATTTGGATAGCACCCTGACACTTTGGGATGGTGGCACCAACGGAAAAGGTTCGGAAGTGAATTTATTTTTTAAAGGAGAAAAGACAGTAGCTTTTCTTGACATATTGGGTTATGAAACCAGTGTTACCGATACAGTTACCATAACCAACACCAAAAGACCAGCTTCTGCTTTTGTCCCCTTGGCCGAATATGAAACAAACTCAACAAAGAATGGGGTTTGGAATGCTGACGAACTCATCGACAATACTTTATACAACGACAAACAATCTGAATTTGGCAAATCGCCCTACTTTTATTATTTCGCGAAACTAAGAGACGCCCCAGATACCTACGAACAATACCGCGACAATGTATTGGATGCCCCTGAAGGCACCAATTATTTGGTGATCGATGCCAAAGACAACAGCAAAGATTACTACATCACCAACTTTGGATTCAATTTTGGCGGAACAGAAGCCATGTTTGGCAGCGCACAAATTCAAAACAAACGATACATGCCCAATGCCGACAGCCTTTACCTAA
>JBIKRJ010000238.1:0-3458 GCA_044349205.1 Cytophagales bacterium
CGCGGTCGGCGGTGTACAGTTCCGAAGCTATTGTCACCTTTGGGTTTTCCAATGTTTCCAGTTCGGGCATGGCACCAAACAACCATAGGAAATTAAAACTCACCAAACGGGTATAAAGCCAAAAAATGAAAACAAAGCGCAAAAAATATTGCCATACACGGGGTAAAAGCCTAAATTTTTTCATGAAGCGCTTATAGCCCTTCTCCAGTAAATTAAGAAAATCGCCTAAAGCATCTAAAAACTTTTCCTTCACTTGCACGAAATTGGGTTACAAAGATATAAATGTGAAAGGCACTCCGCTAAGCAACAAAATGAAATTGTAGCTAGTCACCTACTGAATCTACTTCTTTTTGGGATTTTTTTTGCCAACAGCCCCTTTTTTTATTTTAGCAATATTTTTTTGTTTTGGTTCTGCCTGCTTTTTGAAGCTATCATTTCTCCTGATTGGTACTTTTTTACCTGCTTCCCTAGCTTTCGTTACCCATTTTTTTTCATGAAATGCCCCTTTAAAAGTAGGGTCAGCTTTACGGCGCAAAATGTCGATGGTTCTTAACATCTCTTTGCGTTCTTCAGGCAATGTTTCCGCTATTTCAATACCAGAAGGAATATGGGCTATGGGAATTTTCATCCGTATTAGTTCCTCAATTTTCCTGATATGGTGTTCTTCGGCCGGACTCATAAATGTGATGGACATGCCCAATTTGGAGGCTCTTCCTGTGCGGCCTATTCGGTGTACATAGTCTTCATACAACAGCGGAACATCGAAATTGATTACATGGCTAACATCCAGTATGTCAATGCCCCTTGAGGAAACATCGGTACAAACCAATACTCTCACATTTCCACTTTTGAATTCTTCGAAAGCATTAAGGCGGGAATTTTGACCCTTGTTGGCGTGAATGGTGCGCACAGTGCCAAGCGTTTTTCGCCCCAAATAACGGTAGATGTTTTCGGCCAATTGTCGGGTGCGCACAAACACTATCACACGGTTAAATTGCGCGTCTTCAAGAAAATGTAAGAGCAAATTGAGTTTGGTGTGAAGATTGGGCACAGGGTACAATATCTGCGAAACCGTTTCAACGGGTGTTGACTGTGGTGCCACTTCAATGCGTATCGGCCACTCCAAAAATTCGGCACTAAACTTTTCCACTTTTTCAGGAAATGTGGCTGAAAACAAAAGATTCTGCCTTTTCCTTGGCACCACTTCCAATATTTTACGAATCTGAGGCATAAAACCCATGTCGAGCATGCGATCGGCCTCGTCCAAAATGAGGGTTTTCACCTCTTTCAATACCAACTCGCCTTTCAGGTATAGTTCAATAAGACGACCAGGTGTGGCTACTATTATGTCAACACCTTTTTTCAATTCTTCTATTTGCGTTTTGGGGCCCAAACCGCCATACAAACTTGCAAAACGCAAATCGGTGTATTTTCCAAGCATTTGGGTATGCTCCAAAACCTGCACACCAAGTTCGCGAGTAGGGACCAAAATAAGCGCGCGAGGATGTACCCCTTGCGCATATTTTATCTTCATAAGCAAGGGCAAAAGATAAGCCGCCGTTTTACCCGTTCCCGTTTGTGCAATGCCTAAAATATCCTGGCCACCCATAATGGCAGGTATGGCTTTTTTTTGAATAGGAGTAGGTTCGGAATAACCGGCATCGGCTACTGCTTCCAACAATTGTTTGTTAAGGTCGAATTGGGCGAAATTCAAATTCTTGATTTTGTGCAAAGTACGGCATTTTGACCAAAGATTTTAATGACAAATACGTAAAATTATATTCATGTAAAACCTGACTAAATCACGATTCTTTATGGCGCAAAAAAACATGTGGACAAACCTTTGGTTAAATTGCGCCCATGTCGCAATCAAAAATTTGGAAAATAGCCGCAAAGCCACCAGAAGAAAAAATTGGAAAGCTGGCAAATGAAATCAATATCAATCCATATTTGGCCACTGTTTTGGTGCAAAGAGGCGTGGAAACTTTCGATGCCGCCAAACATTATTTCCGTCCGAAGCTGGACGACTTGCACAACCCATTTTTGATGAAAGATATGGGAAAGGCTGTGGAAAGACTTGCCCAAGCCATCGCAAAACAAGAAAATATTCTCATATATGGCGATTACGATGTGGATGGTACCACTTCGGTAGCTTTAGTGCATGATTATTTGTCGAAATTTTACCCTCACATCGATTTCTATGTACCCGACCGCCACAACGAGGGCTACGGTATTTCGTTTACGGGAATAGATTTCGCACATAGTCACCAATTTACACTCGTCATTGCTTTAGACTGTGGCGTAAAATCAGTAAACGAGATAGCCTATGCCAAAGAAAAAGGTGTAGATTTTATTGTATGCGACCACCATAAACCGGGCGAAGTACTTCCCGATTGTGTGGCCTGTTTAAATCCCAAACAAAACGATTGCCAATACCCGTTCAAAGAACTTTCAGGCTGCGGAATTGGCTTCAAATTAATACTAGCCCATAGCATAAAGCACCCTGAATATAGCGTTGGGATTTACGATTATCTAGACCTAGTCGCCATTAGCATTGCTTCAGATATTGTGCCAATGGTGGGCGAAAACCGAATCCTGACCTATTTCGGGCTACAAAAAATAAATGAAAGAAATCGACTTGGCATTGAGGCGCTCATACAAGTGGCAGGATTCAAAAAAAGCTTAAATGTGAGTGATGTGGTTTTTGGCTTAGGCCCGCGAATAAATGCGGCAGGGCGCATAAAACATGCAAAAGCCAGTGTAGAATTGCTTATTTCTAAAAAAGAAAGCGAGGCATTATCATTTGCATACGAACTGAACCAAGAAAACACTAAAAGAAAAAATTTAGACTCGGGTACATTTCGCGAGGCCATCGCCCTTATCGAAGAAGACGAAAAACTGGTATCCGCCAAGAGCACTGTTTTATTCAATAAAGAATGGCACAAAGGGATCATTGGGATTGTAGCTTCAAAATGCATAGAAAAGTACCATAGGCCTACCATCATTTTTACCGAATCTAATAATTTAGCAACGGGGTCTGCACGTTCGGTAGACGGTTTCGACTTGTATGAAGCCATATTTGCGTGCAAAGATTTGCTGGAAAAATACGGCGGCCATACCCACGCAGCAGGCCTTACCCTGAAAATAGAAAATATGGAGGTATTCAAAAAACGATTCGAAGAAGAGGTGTCGAAGTACATTTTACCCGAACAACTTATTCCCCATATTCAAATTGACTTGGAATTGCCTTTAGAAGCCATCAATGAAAAATTCTACCATATATTGGCGCAAATGGAACCATTTGGCCCAAAAAACTTGGCTCCGGTTTTTTTAACTGCCAATGTAATGCCACAAAATATTCGTTTGTTGAAAGAAACTCATTTGAAATTCAGCCTAAAACTACGCGACGGCAGGGAAATAGATGCCATAGGTTTCGGGATGGGCAATTATTACGAACT
>JBIKRJ010000051.1:0-12742 GCA_044349205.1 Cytophagales bacterium
GTTTCAAAACTTCCCTATGGTGTTTTGAAGTTTTTAGGACTGTTTTCAAGAAAACTTCATTATGTGTCCAACATAGTGTATGTGTTGAACAACAACCCTGAAAAATTCGAAGCCGAAAAAACTTGGAAAACATTAGGAAAGCCTGAAACAAAATACATCGATTATATTAAAAATACTGATTAACAGGTGTTTAAGTTGTTTTTATCTTTTACAATGTGTTTGTAAAAGATAACATCTATTCCTTGAGCTTAATCTTCGAGCGAACAAAACCTACCAACACTTCAAGACCTTTTTCAAAATCGGGATAGTTTGGAATCACGATATCGGCATCGTGTTTGTGTTGTACTATGTATTTTTCGTAGGCAGGAGTTACATGGTGTTTTTGGCTATACAACACCTCTTCGTGGCTGTAGCCTCTCTCTTCGGCATCTCTCTTCAATCTTCTCGCCACTTTTTCGCTGTCGTTCAAGTCAATAAACACTTTCAAGTCGATAAGAGCGCCAACTTCAGGGTGGTGAAAAACATAGAGACCTTCTAAAATCAGCACGGTGGCAGGTTCTACTACAATTTCTTTTGGTTGTAGTAGCGGATTGTTGAAGGTGTATTCTTTCAAAGTCAAAGTTTCTCCTTTCAATAACCTTCCAAAATCGTTAAAATATTTTCCCAAATCTAACGAATGTGGTTCGTCGAAATTAGGTTTTCCATTTTCGTCAATTGGCTGAAGGTGAATAGGATGGTAGTAATGGTCTAAAGTAAGAACCGAGGCATTTGGTGCAAGTGCTTGCAAAAGTTTTGTTGTAAAACTGGTTTTTCCCGAACCACTGCCACCCGTAATTCCAATTACATATGGTTTGTGCATGATCGGGTCTAATTTATTAAAACTAAATAGAATCGAAACCAGTGTATTTTTGCAATACTTCGGGTATTAAAATGCTGTTATCCAGTTGGTTATTCTCTAAAATTGCAGCCAAAATACGGGGCAATGCCAAGGCACTTCCGTTCAATGTGTGCAACAACCTCGTTTTTCCTTCTTTGTCTTTGTAGCGCAACTTCAGGCGGTTTGACTGGAAAGTTTCAAAATTGCTTACTGAACTCACTTCCAACCATCTTTTTTGAGCTGCCGAATACACTTCAAAATCGTAGGTTAAGGCAGAAGAAAAACTCATATCACCACCACATAAACGCAAAATACGGAAGGGCAATCCTAGTTTTTCTATGATGTTTTGCACATGGTTGCGCATTTCAATCAAGGCTTCGTAAGAATTTTCAGCCAATTGCACTTGCACAATTTCTACCTTGTCGAATTGATGAAGACGGTTTAGGCCACGGACATGTGCGCCCCAGCTACCTGCCTCCCTGCGAAAACAGGGTGTGTATCCAGCCATTTTCACAGGTAAATCTTCGGGTCTCAGTATCACATCGCGATACAAGTTGGTGATGGGTACTTCGGCAGTCGGAATCAAATACAAATTGTCTTCAGCGATGTAGTACATCTGTCCGTCTTTGTCGGGAAGCTGTCCGGTACCGTAACCCGAATCGGGGTTAACTACAATAGGAGGTTGAATTTCCAAGTACCCCGCTTTTTCAGCTTCCTCTAAAAAAAAGTTAATAAGTGCACGCTGCAATTTTGCTCCTTTACCTTTGTATACAGGAAATCCTGCACCTGCAATTTTATTTCCCAGTTCAAAGTCAATGATATCGTATTTTTTAATCAAATCCCAGTGGGGCAAGGCATTATCTGCCAAAGAAGGAAGTTGCGCTACTTGAAAAACCACTTCATTTTCTTCTGGCGTTTTTCCTTTAGGAACAGATTCGTGAGGAAGGTTGGGTAATTTGACAAGTACTTCCTGCAGCTCTTTCTCAACAACCGAAAGTTTTTCTTCCAATTCTTTAGAATGGATTTTCAATTCATAAGTTCGTGTTTTTTTCTGTTCAGCTTCTTCTTTTTTTCCTTCTTTCATCAATTGGCCAATCCATTTTGCTGCCTCATTCGATTCGCGCAAGCAATTGTCCAATTGGTTTTGCAAAGTCTTTCTTTCGTTGTCCAACGACAAAATGGTGTCAATATCTTCGGATGCCGAGGCATAGTATTTTTTGGCAAGGCCAGCCAAAACAGTTTCTTTGTTGTCGCGGATAAAACTAATTTGAAGCATGACAGGGTTTTACTTATGAAAAGGAACGCTAAAAAACTCTGATTTTGTGAATTTAGCAAGTTAGTGCCCAATTGTATGGATTTTAAGCAGGTTTAATTCCGCCCAACATTTGCGACTTGCAACTTATTTTTACCTTGCATTTCAAACTTACAAGTTTTGCGCGTAGCCATTGTCATCAATACTTCCTGGAACATTTACAATTACCGCAAAGGCCTCATTGGGGCTTTGTTAGAAAAAGGTTGCGAGGTGGTGGCCATTGCTCCTCACGACGAATATTCGTCCAAAATTCAAGCTTTAGGGTGTAGATATGAAGAGGTGAAAATGGAAAACAGAGGAATGAATCCTTTTTCAGATATTTTACTGTTTTTTAGACTACTTTTTGCCTACAGAAATTTAAAACCCGATTATGTGCTTCACTATACCATCAAACCCAATATTTACGGAAGTGTGGCAGCCAAGTGTATGGGCATACCATGTATAAGCAATGTTTCGGGGCTTGGTACAGCGTTTATTCGCCAAGGTTTTGTGATGCAAATGGTAAAATTACTGTACAAATTTGCTTTCAAAATTCCTCAATGTATCTTTTTTCAGAACGACGAGGACAGGCAATTGTTTTTGAAAATAGGGTTGGTCAAGGAAGCAAAAACAAATCTTTTGCCCGGTTCTGGAATAAAAGTGGACGAATATGTGCCTTCGCCTTATGTGAAAAACCATCCTTTTCGTTTTTTGCTCATTGCACGGCTTTTGAGTGACAAGGGCATTGTAGAATATGCCCTTGCAAGCCAAAAACTGAAGGAAAAAGGGGTGGATTTCGAGGCACAGTTGGTGGGTTTTTTTGATAGAAAAAGCAAATACAATGTCTCTGAGCTGGAATTAAACCATTGGCAACAAAAGGGCTACATTCGTTTTTTAGGGGAAAGTAAAGACATCAAAACCATGATTGATCAGGCAGATTGTGTTGTGTTGCCCTCGTACCGCGAGGGTACACCCCGTAGCTTGTTAGAAGCCATGGCAATGCGAAAACCCATCATAGCGAGCAAGGTGCCCGGTTGTAAAGAAGTATTGGAGGAGGGTGAAAACGGTTTTTTTTGTGAAGCCAAAAATATAGACAGCCTTGCCGAAACCATGGAAAAAATGTGCAATCTGAACGAAACGCAATTGACCGAAATGGGAGAGAAGGGAAGGAAAATAGCGGAAACGAGGTTTGATGAATCGATAGTCATTGGCAAATATTTCAAGGAAATGTTCAGTTAAGTACCTTGAAAATGCTTGAAAGCTTTATTTTTTTGCAATTTTGGAATCGATATGGAAGTTAGAAATACAAGCATCGCGGGTTTGGTTGAAATCTTTCCCCGAATATTCAAAGACGAAAGAGGTTTTTTTCTGGAAACCCACAGTTTGAAAGCCTTTGCCGACGCTGGGCTAAACTTCAATTTTGTGCAAGACAACCAGTCTTTTTCCAAAAAAGGAGTGGTGCGCGGCTTGCATTTTCAAAAAGCCCCTTTTGCACAAGGCAAGTTGGTAAGGGTGATTACAGGAAAAGCCTTGGATATTGCAGTGGACATCCGTCCCGAATCGCCGACATTTGGCAAATGGGAATCATTTCTTTTAGACTCTGAAAAGTCGAATATGGTGTATGTGCCCGAAGGTTTTGCGCATGGTTTTGCCGCATTGGAAGATTGTATTTTCTCGTACAAATGCACCAATGTGTATGACAAAGCTTCAGAGGCAGGAATATTATGGAACGACAAGGATTTGGCTATAGACTGGCAAGTGAACAATCCGATTGTGTCCGAGAAAGACCAAATGCTTTCTACTTTTTCTTCTTTGTTCAAATAACATGAATATTTCTTTTTATAAGTCGTTGGTTTTTTTCCTGCAAATGGTGGGAATGTTGGTTGTTTTTCTTGGCATTCAGTCTTGTGGTAGTTTAAATCAGAATGTCATGTTCCGTACCGATGGAATGATTATTTCTGATACCATTTTAGATGCAGTTTCCCGTGCCGAAAAAAACTACACTGTAAAAAAGGACGATTATTTAGAGGTTTTTGTCTATACCAACAAAGGCGAGCGATTGATAGATCCCAACCAAGAAATGGGCAAGCAATTGAACTCTGGCACAGCAATGGCTACCAATGGTACGCACATGCCGCTTACCGCCAAATTTTTGGTCGAACAGTCGGGTGAGGTGAAACTACCGTTGATAGGATATTTGAAAGTGCAGGGCTACACTTTGCACCAGTTGGATAGTGTTTTGCAACTGAAATACTCTGATTATTACCAAGATGCCTTCGTTATTTCTAAAATTTTGAATAAGCGTGCATTTGTACTCGGAAATGCCGGTGGCAAAGCCAATATGACGGCCACCGTAATTCCATTGGACAATGAAAATATGTCGGTGGTAGAAGTGCTAACCATTGCTGGCGGTCTCGACGAATTGGCCAAGGCCAACAATATCCGACTCATTAGGGGCGATTTGAAGAATCCAAATGTCTATGTTATAGACCTTTCTACCATTGAAGGAGTTAGAAAATCGCACCTCACGGTGCAGCCAAACGACATTATTTATATCGAAAGACAAAGAAGGGCATTGAATAGGTTCCTGACCGAAATGATGCCTTTGGTAGCTGTGGTCAACACAATTTTACTGGTTTTTATAGCGGCTAAAACTAGATTATAATGTCGCAAGAAACACAATACGAACAAGGATTCGCCCCTAAAACTACTACCTCAGAGGAAGATAAAGACAATCTTCTCTCTGACTTGGATTTTATTAGGGTTCTTATTGTAGCCCAAAAAAACTTGCATTGGATTTTCCTCATTTTTCTTTTTGGAATCTCGACCTCGTTTTTATACCTACGCTACACAAAGTCCCTTTATCAATCAAAATCGCTCATTAAATACGACATCAAATTGGTGTCGCCAATGTTGAACCAAGAGCAGATGCAGCTAGATAATATTTCCCATTTGTCGGGTGAAATCGAGCTCATAAAATCAAACCTTATCTATGACAAGGTGGTCACTGTATTGCCTTTGCAAATATCCTACTATGCCTACGGAAGGATAAACAATACCGAACGATATCTCAATTCGCCTTTTTCACTCAAATTTTTCGAACTCAAAGACAATGCTTTTTTCGACCGGAAATTCAATGTGACCATCGTAGACAAAAATACTTTTGCCCTTATGTATGAATATGGAGGCAAAGAAACGACTGGCAATTACAATTTTGGCGACATCATTCAAACGCCTTATTTCAAGTTTATCATTGGAAAAGGAGAGACTTTTGACGAAGAAGAAGCAGAGGCTGCCAATAAATACTATTTCGTTATTCACAGCAAAGAGGCTTTACAACGCTATTTGTCGTCGAATTTGGAAGTGAAAATTGCCAATGCGGAGGCTAAAACCATTGAAATAGCCTTTACCGACCACGACAAAAACAAAGCCCGCGACATTGTGGCTACCATCGATTCGGTGTACATGAGCGAGACCTTGCTCAAGAAAAACAAAGCACACGAGCAGTCTATCGCTTTTATGAACGAACAGTTGGAAATGACGGAAGATAATTTGGACGAATATGAAAAAAAGATAGAGCAATTCACCCAAAAGAATAAAACATCCGATATCAAGTCGGAATTTAGTCGATACATAGGGAAAGCTGAAATTGAAGCCCAACATCTTGAAAAACTGAATATTCAGCTGGATGTAGTTCTGAAATTGCAAGATGCTATTTACAAAGAAGACGGCATTGCCAAGATTATGCCACTGCTTTATGTGCTGGAAGAAGACAAGCAAATGCAAAAAGAAGCCAATACGCTATTCGAATTGCAAGAAAAACTGCACAATGCAATGGAGACCACAAAGGAAAAAACCTTTGCTCTAAAGTCTATAAAATCAGATATTTCCAAAACGCGCGACATCCTAATCGACCATTTGTTGCAATACAAAAAACTGCTCACCGACCAAATTGCCAAAACGCAAAGCAAGTTGAAAGAATACGACAATGCTTTTTCGTCACTCCCCTCCAAAGAAACCGAATTTACCAAGCTGAAGCGTTTTTACGACCTCTACGAAAAGTTTTATTTGATGCTGATAGATAGAAAAGCCGAATATGGCATTTCGAAAGCTGGCACCGTACCCGAATTTTTGATTTTGTCACACCCCACAGTTTCGCCACAACCGGTATACCCCAATACGTTCCAAGTCTATTTCATAGGTTTGTCCGTTTCTATGGTTTTGGTCTTTTTTCTAGTTGTCACCCAATATTTTTTACACAACACCATCAACAACGTAGGCGAACTAGAAAGATTGTGTGTAGCGCCAATTTTAGGCTTTATTCCAAATTTCAGAAGCGAGGAATTGAAATATTCAAAGCTTATCGTTCAAAATTTCCTGAAATCGCCTGTAAGCGAGGCACTTCGTTCTATTCGTACCAACATGGAGTTCATAAACAAGGGGAAAAACAACAAGGTCATCAGTGTAACTTCAACCATTAGTGGGGAAGGTAAAACATTTGTTGCCTTGAATTTGGGTGGAATCATTGCCATGTCGGGACAAAAAGTTGTGATTTTGGACATGGATTTGCGCAAACCAAAAATCAGCAAAGCTTTTGAAGCGAGCAACAACATCGGTATCAGTACCATATTGATTGGAAGAACGGTTTACAGCGATTCTATTCAACAAACTGAAATTCCTACCTACTATTTCATTGCGTCGGGCCCTGTTCCACCCAATCCTTCCGAACTTATCATGTCGAAAGAATTTGACCGGTTGCTTGCAGACCTAAAAAAAGAATTTGATGTGATTATATTGGACACACCGCCCGTGGGTATTGTTACCGACGGTATATTGGTGATGAAAAAATGCGATTTGAATGTGTATATAGTGCGTGCCGAATATTCTAAAAAAGGTTTTGAACGCAACATCAACAATCTGGTTTCCAATAACAAGTTCACCAACCTGGCTGTAGTTTTGAATGGCTTCGACAATTTACGTTCCTATGCCTATGGCTACAAGTATGGTTATGGCCAAGGCTATGGCTACGGCGATTATTACCACATTGAAAACGGTGCATACAAGAATACTTTTGTCAAAAAAATTAAGAAGTTTTTCAAATCCTGATGCTTTCATTCTTTTTCAAAAAATCGCAACCCATTCAGCATCAGTCGGACTTTCTTTTTACCGATATGCATTCGCACCTGTTGCCTAACTTGGACGATGGAGCTGCCGAATTGGAAGAGAGCTTGGATTTGCTGCGGAAGTTTGTCGAAATGGGGTATAAAAAAGCCATTCTTACCCCTCATATAATGGGCGATGCTTACAAAAATACTCCTAGTGGCATTAGAGAAAAGCTTGAGTTGCTCAAATCCCATGCCAAAGACTTGGACATTCGCCTTGAAGCCGCGGCAGAATATTATGTGGACGATTTGCTCTACAGCAAATTGGAAGCCAATGAAGAGATTCTGTTTTTTGGACAACGAAAATATGTACTGATAGAAACTTCCTACATCAACGAATCTTCCTATCTTACCCATGTGTGCTTTGAATTGCAATCAAAAGGATATCAACCTGTGTTGGCACATCCTGAAAGATACATATACTTGTACAACGACTTTGGCAAATACGAAGAATTGTGCGACCGTGGGTTGCTTTTACAACTGAATATCAGCAGTTTAGTAGGGTACTATTCGCCTATGGCTAAAAAAATTGCTGAAAAATTGATAGACAATAAAATGGTGCACATGGTGGGCACCGACTGCCATAGCATGAAGCAAACAGTTGCGCTCGAAAAGGCTATGCAAACTAGCTACTTTTACAAGCTCAGAGATTTACCTTTATTAAATAATACGCTGTAAGTGAAGATATTCCTAACAGGTGCCAACGGTTTGGTTGGTTCTTTCGTGCTGAAGCAATTATTGTCTGAAGGACACGAAACGGTTATTTTACTGCGTCCCAATGCAAAAACCGAGGCCATTTCGGCTATGTTGCCTTCTTGCCAAACAATACAAGGCGATTTGTTGGATATAGGACTTTTGGTCAAAGCCATGGATACTTGCGATGCGGTGGTGCATTGTGCCGGAAAAGTTTCCTTTGACCCTCGCAAAACTGTCGAGATATACGAGTCAAATGTGGTAGGAACGGCCAATGTGGTGAATGCTTGTTTGATCTCGGGGGTGAAAAAACTGATACATGTTAGTTCCATTGCCGCTTTGGGAAGAAAAGAACAAAGCACCGAAATTGACGAAAAAGCGAAATGGGAAGACGGCAACCTGAATTCGTTTTATGCCAAATCGAAGTATTTAGCCGAACTGGAGGTTTTTAGGGGTGCAGAAGAAGGGTTGGATATATCTATCGTAAATCCTTCCATTGTCATTGGCCCTGGCGACGAGCACCGTTCTAGCACTAAATTGTTGGCATGGGTCAAAAACATGCCTTGGTTCTATCCGAGAGGGTATTTGAACATTGTAGATGTGCGAGATGTAGCCAACAGCATTTGTCAGTTGCTTGTATGGCCGCATCCTAAACGATTAATACTCAATTCGGCTACTATTTCATACCATGACTTTTATTCTATTGTACGCCAAACACTTGGTGTGAAAGGCAAAATGTATTGCATTCCCTCTTTTTTCTTGAGATGTATTGCTTTTCTACATTCGATAAAAAGATTTTTTACTGGTGGTGAACCACTTTTAACAAAGGAAAGTCTTAAACTTATAAACAAGAAATATGTATATAAGTCTCTTTATTACAATACTTTAATTGGAAAGGAATTGATAACCCCTGAAGAAAGTATTCCTTGGGCTTTGAAAGAAATGTCCAAACAGTAAAAATACTTCAGTTGGTTGCGTAGTTGCGATTGCCAAACAAAGCCGAGCCTACTCTTATCAGGTTACTTCCTTCTTCCAAGGCAATGCCATAATCGCTGCTCATTCCCATTGAAAGAGTTTGAAAATGAGGATTTTTTGGACGAAGACGGTCATAAAAAACTTTCAGATTCCGAAATTCTTGCCTTATCACATTGGAATCTTGCGTATTACTGGCCATGCCCATTAGACCTACCAAACGAATATTGTGCATATTTTTCACTTCCACCGAAGCCAATATTTCTTCAGCTTCGTCAAAACCCAGTCCAAATTTAGTTTCTTCTTGTGCGATGTATATTTGCAAAAGACAATCTATAACACGTTCATTTTTAATGGCTTGCTTGTTTATTTCTTTCAATAGGTTTAGGCCATCTACCGAATGGATAAGGCTAACAAATGGCGCAATGTATTTTACTTTGTTGCTTTGCAAATGGCCTATCATATGCCATGCAATGTCTTTTGGCAACACTTCGTATTTGGCTACCATCTCTTGCACTTTGTTTTCACCAAAAACCTTAATTCCCAGCTTGTAAGCTTCCTCCAGCGTATCAACCGAATGGGTTTTGGTGACAGCTACCAAAGTGCATTTTTTGTCTTTCAAAAATTCGTTTAAGTGCTTTACGTTTTCAGCCAGCATATTTCAAATTTGCTTTTTCAAATATAAGGTATAGGCGGGAAGCATTGTGGATTACTGTTAAAAAATGGTTAATCGACTTCGTTATAGGCCAAATAGTGTACTTTTGCCACTGTTTATACCTAATATGGCCATTCTAGGAGCATTATTAAAAAACGGAGTCAAACTGGGCAAGGCGATTGAACAAGAAAACAAATCGCCGTTCAAGCTTCAAAAGAAGCAATTGAAAAAGCTATTGAAGATGTCGATGTTTACCGAAATCGGTAAAAAATATCATTTCGATAGGGTATTGGCACCGCTTAGTTTGTTGAGTCTTTCCAATAAAAGAGAGTTTTACAACCGCTACAAAAAAAATGTTCCCATTTATTCCTACAACCGAATTTACAACGAGTTTTGGCACAAAAGCTTAGATGGAAAAGCAGATGTAACTTGGCCGGGCAAAGTCAAATATTTTGCATTGAGCTCTGGTACTTCCGAAGCGGCTACCAAGCACATTCCTGTGACCAAGCACATGATCAAGGCTATTCGCAAAACTAGCCTAAGACAAGTACTCGCCTTGCATCACTACCATTTACCCTCCGATATTTACACTAAAGGAATTTTGATGTTGGGAGGTAGTACCCATTTGCACTACAATGGCACCTATTTCGAAGGCGATTTAAGCGGGATTGGCGCTTCCAACTTACCTTTTTGGTTTCAGCATTTTTACAAGCCAGGTAGGCGCATATCTCGTTACCGCGATTGGAACGAAAAACTGGAGGAAATCGTGAAGGCTGCCCCCAATTGGGACATAGGCTTTATAGTTGGCGTGCCTGCTTGGATGCAGATTTTGCTTGAAATGATTATTGAACGATATAAGTTAAAAAATATTCATGAGATATGGCCCAATCTTTCGGTGTATACCCATGGCGGCGTGTCTTTTGAACCGTATAAAAAAGGCTTTGAAAAATTGCTTGGCAGGCCTATTAAATACATCGAAACGTATTTGGCTTCGGAAGGATTTATCGCTTTCCAAGATGATCCCAACAGTGAGGGGATGAAGATGATTTTGAACAATGGTATTTTTTACGAGTTTGTACCCTTCAATTCAGACAATTTCGATGCCGATGGCGAAATAAAAGACAAGGCTCAGACCTTGATCATAGACGAGGTGGAAGAAGGCAAGGAATATGCTTTGTTGCTGAGCTCTTGTGCGGGTGCTTGGCGCTATTTGATAGGCGATGTGGTACGTTTTCTAAACAAGAAAAAAGCCGAGATTGTGATTACAGGTCGTACAAAACACTATTTGAGCCTGTGCGGCGAACACCTTTCAGTCGACAATATGAACAAGGCTATCGAAATGGTTTCTAACGACTTGAATATCGATATCAAAGAATTTGCAGTGGCTGGCATACCTCATCAAACTTTGTTTGCGCATCATTGGTGGATAGGATGCGATTCGCCAGTAGACCAGTACCTGTTAAAAAATAAATTGGATGATTATTTGAAAGAACTGAACGACGACTACAAGGTAGAACGCATCGCTGCTCTAAAAGATGTATTTCTTACGGTGTTACCCACCGAAGTTTTTTATGCTTGGATGGAAAGCAAGGGCAAAGTTGGTTCGCAAAATAAGTTTCCACGCGTGTTGAAGAATGGCACATTGGATAGCTGGGTCGATTTTATAAGAGAATGGAAAACGGATAAAGTTTAATACATGCTTGCCAAACGCATTATTCCTTGCCTCGACATCAAAGACGGAAAAACCGTAAAGGGCGTCAATTTTTTAGAGCTCCGCGATGCAGGCGACCCTGTAGAATTGGCCGAAGCCTATGCGCGTGCTGGAGCCGACGAGCTCGTTTTCTTGGACATCACCGCAACAGTTGAAAAGCGAAAAACATTGGTGGAATTGGTCAAAAGAATAGCTTCTGTCATCAACATTCCTTTTACGGTAGGTGGAGGTATTTCTTCCGTGGAAGATGTTTCGGCATTGTTGGCGGCTGGTGCCGACAAAATTTCCATCAATTCATCGGCAGTGAAAAACCCCGATTTGGTCAACAAATTGGCGTTGGAGTTTGGGAGTCAGTGCGTAGTAGTGGCCATCGATACCAAAAAAGTAGGCGACAAGCACATCGTGCATACGCACGGCGGACGAACATCTACCGAAATCGACACGCTTATATGGTCTAAAGAAGTACAAAACCGTGGTGCGGGTGAAATATTGCTTACCTCAATGGACCACGATGGTTGCAAACAAGGTTTTGCTTGTGAACTTACCGCTACAGTTTCACAAAATGCCAATATTCCCGTTATCGCTTCTGGAGGGGCAGGCACTATAGCTCATTTTACCGATGTTTTTACAACAGGAAAAGCCGATGCCGCATTGGCTGCCAGTATTTTCCATTTCAAAGAAATAGAAATTCCGACATTGAAATCCTATCTCCACCAAAAAGGTATAGAGGTCAGATTGTAACATTGCTTGCATGTTTAGCAAAGAGGAAGTTGCCGAATACTATAACACTACTCAGTCGCACTACGAGCAATGGTGGGACTTGGGCAAAAGCCTTTCTTTGCACTATGGCATTTGGGAAAAAGGCATAACGAGTTTCAGGGAGTCTTTGGCCAATACCAACCGTGTTTTGATGGATTTTGCAAAAGTTTCTTCTACCGACAAGGTGCTAGATGCAGGGTGTGGGGTAGGGGGTGCGGCTCTTTTTTTGGCAAAAGAAAAAAATGTGCAGGTAACAGGCATCTCGCTCAGTGAAAAGCAGATAGCTTTTGCCCAAAAAATAGCCCTAAATAGAAACTTGGCCAATAAAGTCGATTTTTTGAAGATGGACTATACGCAAACTTCTTTCGAATCGGAGACATTTGATGTGGTTTGGGCTTGTGAAAGTGTTTCCTCCGCGCTCGACAAAAATCTTTTCATTCAGGAAGCATTTCGAATACTGAAAAAAGGAGGTAGGCTGGTGATGAGCGATTGTTTTTTGACCCATAGCCAGCAAACCGACCAACATTCTTGGATAAAGAAGTGGAATTTGACTTGGGGAGTATCGCATTTGGTTTCCCTCGATTCTTTTGTGGATGGTCTTGCCAAGCAAGGATTCACCTCG
>JBIKRJ010000052.1:0-12720 GCA_044349205.1 Cytophagales bacterium
CAAGAAAGCGATAGAGTGGTAAATGAACTATTGGATACTGAAAAGTGAACCTAACGTATATGCCTACGACGACCTTGTAAAGCAAGGTACGGGCACTTGGGACGGCGTGCGCAACTATGCAGCGCGCAACAACTTACGCAGTATGCAGGTAGGTGATTTGGCACTTTTTTACCACAGCAACATTGGCAAAGAAATAGTAGGCGTGGCCAGAATTTTGCGAGAAGCATTTCCCGACCCTACTATTGAAGATGCTCGTTGGCTGGCGGTAGAAGTGGTGGCAGAAAAAAAACTTGACAAACCCGTCACCTTGGCGCAACTGAAAGCCGATGCTGTCATCAATCACATAGGCTTGGTCAAACTGAGCAGACTTTCTGTTATTCCCATCGAAAAATCCGATTTCGATTATATTTTGAAACTTTCGCAGCAATAGCGGTTTTGTGTAAGCCCACCCAATATATGCAACGCGCGCTCCAGCTGGCCAGTCTTGGTTTGGGCAGCGTAAGTCCCAACCCCATGGTAGGGGCTGTGCTCGTGCATGATGCCAAAATAATAGGAGAGGGTTGGCACAAAAAATATGGTGGGCCTCATGCCGAAGTAGAGGCCATTCGGAATATATCCGAAAGCCATCTGATAGAAAAAAGCACTTTGTATGTGACGCTTGAGCCTTGCTCGCATCATGGCAAAACACCTCCCTGTGCCGATTTGATTATCGAAAACAAAATCAAAAAAGTGGTGGTAGCCATGTTGGATCCCAACCAATTGGTAGCAGGAAAAGGCATTGAAAAGTTGAAAACTGCAGGAGTGGAAGTGGTGGTTGGTTTGCTGGAGGACGAGGCGCATCAATTGAACAAGCGTTTTGTTACATTTCACGAAAAAAAACGACCCTATGTGCTGTTGAAATGGGCACAAACAGCCGATGGTTTTATTGCACCCTCTTTGGTAGCCCGCAAAGAAGACAAGCAAATAAGCAATACACTTTCGCAACAGTTGGTACACAAATGGCGTGCTGAAGAAGAGGCCGTCATGGTAGGTGCTAACACTTATTTGTACGACCGACCACAACTGAATGTGCGGTATTGGGCCACCCAAAAGCAGCCTATCAAAATTACATTTGATGCCAAAGGGCACTTGGTTTCCGACGACCCTTCAAACCAACTTCAAGGTTGGTGTATTTTTAATTTTGAAAAAGAAGATGGCGTTCAGTTTTTTAAGCTAAATAGGCACGAAGCTGTTTTGGAACAAATTATGGCGCGTTTGTACCAAAAAGGCATTGGTTCTGTTTTGGTAGAGGGAGGTACAAGTCTAATCAACCAATTTTTGGAAGCCAACCTATGGGACGAAGCCAGAGTGGGCATTTCGCCCAAGGTATTTGGAAAAGGCATCGAGCCCCCTTTAATGCCATTGGCTGCTCATGCGCAATTTTCCCTAAAAGAAGACAATTGGCAAATTTTCTTCAATCGCCCAGTTGGACACGGAGCGCGAATGAAATAATATTGTTGTATTGCGGAATAATGGGGCTGATATTGGCCAATGAATAGCCAAAACGCAGATTGGCGCTTGTTTTAGGGGTAAATCGATATTCGACACCAGCCAAATATCCAAAATCACTTTTGTTGTACAGGTTTAGGGCATCTACAAATCCAAGCCCTGCATCGGCTTTGGCACGGAAAAGCAGCCCATAATACATGCCGCCTTGCAGCACAATGTTATCTTTCAGGTAATAATTGAAGACTCCGTTTAGGTCTATGTAGCTAAGCCGCACAATGGCAAAATAGGGCGATTTGTTGCTGCTTCTTGCCCCCTTTTGGGCATATAATACTTCGGGTTGAATGGAGAATTTTTCACCCAATTTCAATTCCATTGCCATTCCCAAAACTGCCCCTGCTTTGTCGTAGCCGGCCAGTTTGTCGCCATCTATTTGCGCTCCCAACACACCGATTATCAGTTTGGCTTTCACCTTTTCGGGTTGTGCCTGTGCCATTTGAAAACATAACAGAAGCAAAAAGGCGGCGCAGCTTTTCATGCTTCTAATAGTGGAAAACGATGTGTTGTTTCAAATCGGGGTGCAAACTTTTGGCTACGGGGCAGTTGTGTGCCAAGTCTTCCATTTTTGCTTTTTGTTCGCTGTTCAGCGATTTGTTGGAAACATGGATGTCGATGTCTATTTGGGCGATAAGGCGCGGCGCCGCTTGCATTACTTTGGTCACCTCGAGCTTGGTGTCTTTCAGGTCGATGTGTTCTTTTTCGGCCCAAATGCCAATGGTGGTAATGATACAAGTAGCCAATGCCACACAAGCCAAATCGGTAGGCGAAAATGCTTCGCCACGGCCGTGGTTGTCGACTGGGGCATCGGTCAAAATTTTAGTTCCCGAAGCCAAATGCGTGGCTTGTGTGCGTAATTGTCCTTGGTAATGAATTTGGAATTGTGCCATTTTGAAAGGGTATAAACCGCAAATATACGCGAATAAAAAAGCGAGACTTTTGGGTCAATGTACTAAATGCAAATTTCCCTTCATTTTTTGCATTTCTTCACTTTCTGTTTGGCAAACAGGTCGGCAGAGTATTTTTCGTAAAGCCCAAACAAAAAGTCCATTCGGTTGGCATCGCTTGTAAAAGGTTGCGGACGGTAAGCCAGGTCCACAGCTTTGTCCAACTTGTTGTTTGACTTGTTTAAAGCGGCCGGCATCCCATCTAGGTCATACAAATCAGACATTGTACTTAAAGGAAAATGATTTCTCACCTCCAGTACTTTTTGTGCTAATATTTCTATTGATTTGATTTGTTCGTTTGTTGGATTTTCTGGTCAAGGATAGTTCTTGCATACGATTTATTTCGAATATCTAAAATCCCTTTTTAAAAGGCCACAAGTGAATTTCATCCAAAACATATGCATTGATTAAGTTATGATTACAAAATTTAAAGTTAATTATTTAAAATTCTAAAGTCCTTTAGTGCTTTAGCAAAAAATAGCTTTTTTAGTTTGCAACTTGATTCCCGAAATTTTTAATTTGGGCAAAGTAAGCCTGATTGTCATTTTCGAATATTTTGGTTTCATTTACCAAAGATTTTTTTGTAAATATTTAGATGAAAATATATTACTGAATTGTATCCTCTAAACTAAATTAACATGCATATAGCCATAATAGGAACAGGAAATGTTGGGGGCGCGTTGGCCATCAACTGGTCAAAGAAAGGTCACCATATTCATTTGGGGGTACAAGATGTGCAACGTTTCAAAGGTATCGAATTGCTGAAAAATGAGAATACCGCCGCAAGTTCCATTGCCGATGCAGTGTCAAAATCGGAAGTGGTTTTGATAGCGACGCCTCCCACTGCTATTTTTGAAATAATTGAAAAAATGGGCGATGTGGCTGGAAAAATCATCATCGATGCGACCAATTCGGTGCGCCAAGCTCCCGAGCCTTATAAAACAGCCTATCATTGCCTTGTCGATAAAACTACAGCAGAAGTAGTAAAATGTTTCAATAGCACTGGTTTTGAAAATATGCTAAATCCAGTGTACGATGGCGAGGGTATAGACATGTTTATGGCAGGCGATAGCGCAAAGGCAAAAGAAGTGGCCAACAAACTGGCATTGGACGCTGGTTTTGCCACTTGCTACGACTTTGGCAAGTCAGACAAAGTAGAACTATTGGAAAAGTTTGCCTTGTCTTGGATTAACCTGGCCATTATGCAAGGCCATGGACGCAATCTGGCATTTAAGTTGTTGAAAAGATAGTACAATACCTTGCGGTTTTTTTTAAAGTTTTTGGCGGTAGTCGAAAATATGTAAATCATTCGCCAAGAGATATAAGCTTCTTCCATCAGTCTTCTCTCATCTTCGTCTATACTTCATTACTAAATAGTTAGACGTATGGACACAACAATAGAAAAGGAGAGAGAAGAAGTTTCGATTCCGGTTGGTCATGTGCAGCTTAAAGCCAACCTCACTGTTCCCGATGGGGCAAAAGCCTTGGTAGTTTTTTCGCATGGCAGTGGCAGTAGCCGTTTTAGCCGTCGCAACAATTATGTTGCCCGCCTGCTAAATGATGAAAAAATTGCCACCCTTCTCACCGATTTGCTTACCGAAGAGGAGGACGAAATATATGAAAACCGTTTTGATATAGATTTGATGACACAGCGGCTTGTCGATGTAACAAAGTACGTGATGCACTTATCCGAATTACAACATTTGAAAGTAGGGTATTTCGGTGCTAGTACTGGTGCAGCTTCTGCTTTTAAAGCTGCTGCAATCTTGGACGAGGTCATCGAAGCGGTAGTATCGCGTGGCGGTCGCCCCGATTTGGCAGAGGAAATATTGCCAAGTGTGAAAGCGCCTACTTTGCTCATAGTAGGCAGTCACGACTATGGCGTGGTAGAGCTCAACCAAAAAGCTTACAGCTTGTTGCGTTGCGAGAAAAAATTGGAGATAGTGCAGGGAGCTACGCATTTGTTTGAAGAGGCAGGCAAACTAGACGAAGTGTCAAAACTTGCCTGTAAATGGTTTGAAGCCCATCTGATTCCTGTTCACACTATTGCTCGTTAAGCTATGACCTACTTTCAGGACAGGTTGGAGGCTGCCCATAAACTTGTGCAAAGTTTGGCAGACTACAAGCAAGAAAAAGGAGTAGTATTGGCTATTCCAAGAGGTGGGGTTCCCATTGGGCATGTCATAGCCAAGGCTTTTCATTTTCCCCTCGACTTGCTCATGAGCAAAAAGATAGGGCACCCTCTTCAGCCCGAATACGCTATTGGAGCGGTGAGTCTGGAAGACCATATCGTTACCGAAAAGTTGGATGTGTCGCAAGACTATATCGACAATGAAATTATTCGCATACATAAGTCGCTGAAGGAGCGGTATAAAATGTTCAGGGGCGGCCAGCCTCCTGTAGATATATCAGGAAAAGTGGCCATAATTGTGGACGATGGCATTGCAACGGGTAGTACGATTCTTTCAACATTACCCATGTTGCGAAGAAAAAAACCGCACAAAATTGTGATTGCTGTACCCGTGGCACCGCCCGATACCGCCCGAAAACTTCGTTTTCAAGTCGATGATTTAATTTGTCTTGCCACACCCTCGCCTTTTGTGGGGGTGGGAATTCATTATGTCGATTTCGGTCAAGTGTCTGATGAAGAGGTGAAAGAATTGATGAGGGATACCAGCCAAATGCAAGAGCTGGCGTAAATACATAAAATTACTTTTATACAATCACTGTTGCTTCCTCTGCCTTTAACACATTTTCCAATCCTTTTAAGTAAGCATCGGGGTTGAATGAAATGCTACTAATACCAAGTTCGACCAAAAAACGGGCAAACTTAGGCGAATCGCTGGGGCCTTGACCGCAAATGCCGATAGGTTTGCCTTTAGCCTTTACTTTCTCGATTACGTCTTTTATGGCATTTTTTACGGCCTCGTTGTTTTCGTCAAATAAATTGGAAACCAAAGTCGAATCACGGTCAATGCCCAGTATGAGTTGGGTGAGGTCGTTTGAGCCAATCGAAAAACCGTCGAAAACATCGGCAAACTGCTCGGCTAAAATCACATTGCTAGGTATTTCGCACATCACATATACTTGCAAATCGTTTTCCCCTTGGCGTAGCCCAAAATTTTCCATGATATCCAATACCTTTTTTCCTTCTTCTACGGTGCGGCAAAAAGGAATCATCAGTTTCACGTTGTGGAAGCCCATGTCGTTGCGTACCACTTTCATGGCCTCGCATTCAAGGCGAAAACCATCTCGATAGCGTTCGTGGTAGTAGCGCGAGGCGCCTCTGAAACCAATCATCGGGTTTTCTTCCAAGGGTTCAAAATCTTGGCCGCCTATTAGGTTGGCATACTCGTTGGTCTTGAAGTCGCTCATGCGCACAATGACGTCGTGTGGCGAAAATGCAGCGGCAATGGTGGCCACCGCTTGTGCTAGCTTGTCCACAAAAAATGTTTCCTTGTTGGCATATCCGTAAGTAAGTTCTTTGATTTGGGTCTTTACATTTTCATCGGTCAATTCGTTGAATTTTGCCAATGCCATAGGGTGTATTTGAATGCTGTCGGTTATGATGAATTCCAGGCGCATCAGGCCGACGCCTTTGTTTGGGAGCAATGCCAGTTCAAAGGCTCTTTCGGGATTGCCCAAAATGAACATGGTGGCGGTGTGTGGTGTGCCAAGCGCCGATAGGTCTGTCCTTTTTTCATCCCAGCTGGCTATGCCTTCGTACACAAAACCTTTATTTCCTTCGGCACAATCTACCGTGAGCAGTTGTCCGTCTTGTATCTTTTTGCTACCCTCTACAGTTCCTACCACGGCAATAGCCCCAGCCTCGCGTGCCACTATGGCGGCATGGCTCGTGCGACCACCTTTGTCTGTGATAATGGCCTTGGCTTTTTTAATGATAGGATCCCAGTCTGGATTGGTAATGCCGGTAACTAAAATTTCTCCCTTGTTTAGTTTGTGTGCTTCTGCCGGCGATTCAAGCACCCGTGCTATGCCACAAGCTATGCGGTCGCCTACTGCTATGCCACTCGCCAACAACTTTCCTTTGCTTTTCAGCAAATATTCCTTTTTTATCACCTTTTTGGTTGCTTGCGAGTGTACCGTTTCAGGTCTTGCTTGTACAATGTACATTTCTCCTGTTATGCCATCTTTGGCCCATTCAATGTCCATGGGTATGCCATAGTGTTTTTCGATGATGACGCACCATTTGGCCAATTTTACAATTTCATCGTCTTGCAATACAAGTTGTTTTTGTTTTTCTACCGAAGTGGAAATGTTTTGGGTGAGCCCATGTGCTACATTTTGGCTAGCATACACCATTGTGAGGGCTTTGTTGCCTGTTTTTTTGGATAAAATGGGCTTGAAGTCGGTTGGAAGGTGGGGTTTGTACACATAAAACTCGTCGGGATTAACGGCGCCCTGTACCACATTTTCGCCCAAACCCCAACTGCCTGTCAAATACACTACCTCGCGAAAACCTGTTTCGGGGTCGAGAGTAAAGGCTACACCCGCCGACGCCAAGTCGGAACGCACCATTTGCTGTACGCAAACAGATAAAGCCACCTTCATGTGTGGAAAGCCGTTGTCGTGTCGGTACTTGATGGCACGGTCGGTAAAAAGCGAGGCGTAGCATTTTTTCACAAAATCCAACAAATCCTTTTCATTTGTTATGTTCAAATAGGATTCTTGTTGTCCAGCGAAACTAGCAGTGGGAAGGTCTTCGGCAGTGGCGCTACTTCGAATAGCCACTTCAATAGGATTGGGGTATTTTTTAAGCAATGCGTGGTAGGCGTCTAAAATTTCGCTGCTTAGGTGGAATGGAAGATGTTTTTCCAAAATCAGTTGTCGGCAGGCTTGCCCTACATCGTGCAAGTTTTGAAAATCTTTGGTGTCGAGCTTGTTCAAATTTTCTTGCAAAGGCTCGAAGAGGTTGTTTTCCTGCAGAAAAAGCCAGTAAGCATTGGCAGTGGTGGCAAATCCGTTGGGAATTTTAATTCCTTTGTCTTGCAGTTTTTGGTACATTTCGCCTAGAGAGGCGTTTTTGCCGCCTACTTCCGCTACTTGCGAGTAGTCTATTTCACTAAGAAATTTGATGTAATCAGCCATTTTTTCGGTTTTTGGTTAAAGTCTGTTGTTTTCATGCACATGGAAAGCCATGAACGGAATGTCGGTGTGGTAGGCCATTTTTTCGGTCAAGCTGCCGTTGAATAGTCTTTTTAGAAATCCCTTGTTGGTCGAGGTCATGGCCACGAGGTCTATCTCTTTGGCATGCATCAAGTTGTTCAAGGCCTTCAAGGTCGATTCGTTGCGTATTATATTGCTGAATAGGATAGGTTTGTTGGGGCTGCGCTCTTCGCATATTTGTTGAAACCAATCCATTAGCTCTGCATCTTCATTTGCGTGGTGGCTTATGTGCACTACTTCTAAACTTGCGCCGAAAAGTGTTGCAATGGGTATAAGTTTGAACAAGGCCTCCAAATCGTCAAATTGGAAATCGGTGGCAAACAGAATCTTCTTGTATGGTTTGAAACTTGCATTTTTGGGCACCACCAACACAGGGCAAGACACGCTATCGAGCACAATGGCCGTGTTGGAGCCAATCAAATACTCGTCCAAGCCACTGGCACCCTTGGTGCCCATCACTATTAGGTCTATATGGTGTTGATTGCAAACCGAAGTAATTACATCGCTCAAAAAACCTTGTTCGTTGGTGTATTCTATGTGCAGGTCGGGGTGCAGTACTACCGCTTTTTTTTGCGTTTCCAGCAATCGTTCCTTGGCGGCTTTCAAAGCCTCCTGATTGCTGTTTTCATCTAAGTAAATATTTTCGCCATTCACGCCCCTTAGAATAGGGAAATGGTAGGCATGCAAAAACAATACATTAGCTTTTGATTTGGAGGCCAAAGCCAAACCGTGTGCTACGGCATTTTCGGCTGCCGAAGAGAAATCGGTGGGAATTAAAATGTTTTTGAAGGAATTGTCCATGGGTTTCGTTGTTTAATAAAACAAAATTCATTTTTCCACCCATCGACGGTAAGACCAAACTTAGCAGGGCATTAGAAATGCATCAGTAACACACACTACTTGTCGATTACTACACAATTAAATCATTTCGACACAGAAAAACAAGACTAGGTTACTACTGAAAAAGCAGGAAACCCCACTCAAGAAGAGTATTCTAAAGGCAGGAAAGATTTTGTAAAAAAATGTGTAAAAGAAAATTGCCCTCCAAACAGACAACCTATTTATTCCGCTCCACAATCTCGCGGGCAAGGTTCAGGTAGCTGATGGCTCCCTTACTGTCCGAATCGTGGGCAATGACAGGCACGCCAAAACTTGGCGATTCGCTCAGTTTTACATTCCTCGGAATAATGGTTTCGAACACCATGTTGGGGAAGTGCGTGCGTACTTCGTCCACTACTTGGTTGGAAAGTCGTATGCGCATGTCATACATCGTAAGCAAGATGCCTTCTATTTGCAACTCTTTGTTTAGCCTTTGTTGAATGATTTTAATGGTGTTCAGTAATTTGCCTAAACCTTCCAAGGCAAAGTATTCGCACTGCACGGGTATAATAATGGAATTGGAGGCCGTAAGAGAGTTGACCGTTATCAAACCCAAGGAAGGAGAACAGTCTATCAGAATGTAATCGTATTGGTCAGCAATGCCAGCTAAGGCATTTTTCATCCGTTCTTCTCTGTTGGCAATGTTGATCATTTCCACTTCGGCACCTACCAAATCCATGTGGGAGGGTAGCAGATGTAGGTAATCGACAGACGTATGCACGATGGTTTCTTGGGCTGTGGCCTCGTTCATCATACACTCGTAAATGCTTTTGGTAACGGTTCGAGGGTCGTAACCAAGGCCTGAAGTAGAGTTGGCCTGTGGGTCGGCATCTACCAAAAGAGTCTTCAGTTCGAGTGCAGCGAAACTTGCCGCCAAATTGATTGCAGTTGTGGTTTTTCCAACGCCGCCTTTTTGGTTGGCTATCGAGATTATTTTGCCCATGAATACAAATAAAATGAAGTATCAAAAGTAAACAGATTGGACGAATCAAAAATGTAAATTGCATTTTGTTTCTTTGCTTTGTCAGTCAACTACTATTACTTGAAGCTATTTTCAATAAAAATCTACTGTCTTGCAATTGTTTGCCAGCTATTTTCCTGCTCCGAACAAAAGAAAGGGACACACAAAATATTGCGTTACAACCAAGGCGACGAGGGGCTAACCTCGCTCGACCCAGCCTTCTCGCGTTCCAAGCCCAACATTAGGGCTGTTACCCAGTTGTACAATGGTTTGGTAGAGCTCGACAACCGTCTTCAGGTAAAGCCCTGCATCGCACAAAACTGGCTCATTTCGCCCGACGGCCTCACGTATACTTTCTTCCTTCACGACAGTGTCTATTTTCACGATCACGAAGTGTTTGCAAACGGTATGGGACGCAAAGTAACTGCCCAGGATTTTGTGTATAGCTTCCGCCGAATTTTCGACTCCAGCACGGCAAGTCCTGGCGCATGGATTTTCAACGACAAAGTGCTTCGCGATGCAAAAGGCCGTATTTCAGATACATGTTTCAAGGCTATCGGCACAAATCAGTTGCGCATTCACCTTAGCAAGCCTTTTCCTGCATTTTTGGAAATACTGGCCATGCCCTATGCTTTTGTGGTGCCCAAGGAAGCTATTGATAAATATGGCAAAGATTTCCGCGTACACCCTGTGGGAACGGGCGCTTTCCGTTTCAAACAATGGGATGAAGGCTCTACACTCATCTTTCTCAAAAACCCCAATTATTGGCGCAAAGACGAAGCGGGCAACCGACTGCCTTATTTGGATGCCATACAAGTGTCCTTTATCAACGACAAAACCTTGGCCTTTCTTACCTTTAGTCAGGGTAAGCTCGATTTTTTAGTAGGAATTGAAGACAATTCACCGGAATTGTTTTTGGAGCAAGATGGCACACTGAAGGAAGAATTTAAGTCAAAGTTCAAACTCGAAAAAAGTCCTTATTTATACACCGAGTATTTGGGTTTTCAGCTAGACCCAAGTTTTTACAAGGGAAAGAAGCATCCTTTTTTCAATAAAAAAGTGCGGCAAGCCCTAAGCTATGCCATCAACCGCGAAGAACTGATTGCCTACCTGCGTTTCAACTTGGGTGAAAAAGGGGTAAACGGCATGGTGCCCACGGCAGTGCCCTATTTTGCACAGCATCCCGTGAAAGGATATTCCTACGACCCTCAAAAAGCCAAGAAATTGTTGAAGGAGGCGGGCTACGTACACCCCAACGATTTTCCACCCGTGAAGCTTTACACCAGCGCACCCTACAAATACATTGCTGAATATTTGCAAAAACAATGGGACGATTTGGGAATCAAGATTCAGTTGGAAGTCAATCAGGCTTCCACCCATCGTGAAATGATAGACAAGGGAATAGCTCATTTTTTCAGATCCTCTTGGCTGGGCGATTATCCCGACGCTGAAAACTATCTTTCCTTGTTTTACAGCAAAAACTTTACGCCTTCGGGCGCCAACAAATGCCACTACAGCCATCCTAATTTCGATGCCTTGTATGAAAAAGCCATCAAGGAAATAGATCCCGAAAAGCGCAATGCCATGTACCGGGAACTAGACCAGATGGTGATGGACGACTGCCCTGTGATTGTGCTTTTCTACGACCAAATCATCCGTCTCACGCAGCCTTATGTGAAAGGCTTGGAAGTGAATGCCATGAATACCATCAATTTGGAAAGGGTGGATATTGAGAAAAAATAACTTTTTCACATGCTTTACTGTTAGCATTTCGCGATGTCTCACCAAACCACCCTTTATATCAAAAACATGGTCTGTCCCCGATGCAAGAGCGCGGTGCAAGGCATCATGGAGGCAAACCATTTGAAAGTGGTCGATATCCAATTGGGCGAGGTTGAAGTGTTGGCAGATGAGAAAATAGATTTGACTCAACTGGATGCTAATTTGCGCACACAGGGATTTGAATTAATCCACAATCGTGAAATGCAATTGGTGGAGCAAATAAAGGCTCATTTGTTGGAATATCTGAAAAATATCGAATTCATCCACGTCAAGCTTTCCGATTATCTTGCAAGTAAAACAGATCTCAATTATTCCTACCTCAGCAAAGTATTCTCTAAAAACGAACACGACACTATCGAAAAATATTTCATCTTGCTGAAAATAGAAAAGGCAAAAGAGCTATTGAGTTACAAGGAATTGTCGCTCGGCGAAATTGCGTATCAATTAGGCTACAGCAGTCCACAAGCCCTTTCCAGCCAATTCAAAACGGTGACTGGCCAAACAGTTTCTCAATTCAAGGAAACCGAAAGCAAAAACAGGTTGAGCCTGGACAATTTGCACAGTGCATAATCTTGTACATCTAAGCCAAGATTCTATACTGAAGAAGGCAATTCAGCCAACTATCTTTGCATCATGAAAACGCAAGCAATGAATTCTGAAACTACCCAAAGCTGCTGTTCGCCTAAAGTGGAAGCCCCTGTGGCCTCTTGTTGTAGAAGCACTGCCACACTAGAACAGCCGAAAACCCAACAACTTTTTTGGCAAGATGGACATCTATGGAAAAGAGCCGCTAAAAATACCTTGAATTGTTTGGTAGGATGTTCGATAGGCGACTTTGGTACCTTGATTGCTTTTCAGCATTTTGCCCCACTCACGCCTATGTTTACCGTCATGAGTATTGCCATTTTGGCCGGATTGGCTACCTCTATCTTGTTAGAAACTACGCTATTGCGCATCAGAGAGCATTTTTCTTGGGCAATGGCTTTCAAGACCGCCTTTTCCATGAGCTTTCTTTCCATGGTGGCGATGGAATTGGCCGAAAATGCAACCGATTTTATGCTCACAGGCGGAAATATCCCAATCAACCAGCCTTTTTATTGGGCTGCCTTGGGCATTGCACTATTGGCTGGTTTTGTGGTTCCTTTACCGTACAATTACTACCAATTGAAAAAACACGGAAAGGCTTGTCACTGAGGAAAATAACTATCTTTGTCAAAACCCAATCTACCTACCTGTTACCCTTCTAGCTGCCATGAAAAAGCTATTTTCTTCTTCCATTTTATTTGCGCTATTGGTACTCATTTCTTCCGTTTCCTATGCACAAAAAGAAGCTGTAGTCATCCGTTTCAAAGTATGGGGCAATTGTGAAATGTGCCAAAAAACCATCGAATCGGCTTTGGATGTAAAAGGTGTAAAAACCGC
>JBIKRJ010000110.1:0-8082 GCA_044349205.1 Cytophagales bacterium
CCTAGAAATTGCACCTTGTCTAAAGCCGCAGTATTTTTTGTAACAGCTTGATAATAAGCAGGAAAAATAGAAGAAGTGATGTTTAGTGAATAAACAGAATTTGCCCAATCATACATGCACCATGCATGCAACACCCGTGGATTGTTCTTTTCCAATTTATTTTTTTGACTGGCGATACTCTTCGTTCAAACCTTTCAAAATGGGTAGGGTAATATCTAATGAATCGTTTTTGAAAAGAATACTGCTGCTCAAACCCGTGTAGCCCAATATGTATTGGTATTTTTTGCCCTTGCTGAAGCGTTTCACGTAGTCTTGCACTTTTTTATTCAACTCGTTCGACATTTTTTCTTCCTCCGCCACCAAGGCGCCCATTTGCGTTTCTTTTGTAGCCATAAATTGTTGTTGTTTGGTCATGAGTTCTTGTTCTTTACGCGCTCCCTCTTCTTGTGTGTAAGCACCTTCTTGGGCTTTTTTCTGAAATTGTATCACTTCGCCCTGAAGTGCATTGTAAGTGGCAGCCAAAGAATTTTCAGCCCTTTTTTGTCGGGCATCCAAATTCTTTTTGGCGGAGTTGTAATACTCATAATGTTTCAAAAGAGAATCGGTATTTACAAACACGATACCTTCTTGTTTAATTTCCGAATCGGGGATAACTACCGCTGGGCTGTAGGTAGAATCGGCGGCTATTTCACTAATCGCGTTTGTGTTGGAAGGGCTTTTGAAATGCAGATAATAAAGGAAGCCAACTGCAATTGCCAAAACACCATTTAAAATCAACGAGATATTCTTTGTCATGAGTGGAAATTTTGAATGCTATTGTTGGCAAACATACATAAATTATAAGTGAAGTTTGATGGGTCTTGTCAATTATGTTACTGTTTGAAGAATGTGTTTTTATCATTTTTATTCGCTCGAGTTACAAAACTTTGTCTTCTCCCTTTATTTTTGTCAGATGTTAGAAACCATCCACAGTATTCGCACAGAGTCCGATGCCTTTGTGATTGAAAATCTAGACGATTTAGACAAATACCGAATTCGTTTTTTGAGCCGTAATGGGTTGTTGAATGAGCTTTTTGAAGCATTCAAAACTGTGCCATCCGACCAAAAAAAACAATTTGGGCAAGTCATCAATCAACTTAAAAACCATGTGCAAGGCCGTTTCGACACATTGAAATCGCAATTGGAAAGTAGTGTCGAGGCCAATTCGCAAGAAGCTTTGGATTTTACGCTTCCTGTGCCTCCCGATGCAGTTGGGAGCAGACATCCGCTTACCATTGTGCGCGAAAGGATGCTTCAAATTTTTGAAAGGATGGGGTTCAATATTTCAGAAGGACCTGAAATTGAGGACGATTGGCACAATTTTACTGCCTTAAATTTTCCATTAAACCATCCTGCACGCGAAATGCAAGACACTTTTTTTGTGGAAAAAAATCCCGATGTGGTATTGCGAACGCATACTTCGAGCGTGCAAATAAGAGTGATGGAAAAACAGAAACCGCCCATTCGGACTATTTCACCTGGCAGGGTATATCGCAACGAAGCCATTTCGGCACGCGCGCATTGTATGTTTCACCAGATAGAGGGTTTGTATGTCGATAAAAACGTAAGTTTTGCCGATTTAAAGCAAACATTATTTCATTTTGTGCGCGAACTATTTGGTATAGAAATGGAGGTTCGTTTTAGGCCTTCCTTTTTCCCTTTCACTGAACCTAGTGCCGAAATTGACATTTCCTGCCTTATATGCAAAGGAAAAGGTTGCAATGTGTGCAAGCACAGCGGTTGGGTTGAAATAGGCGGTGCGGGTATGTTAGACCCCGATGTTTTGAAAAATTGTAAAATTGATGCCGAAGAGTATTCTGGGTTTGCCTTTGGTATGGGTATTGAACGAATTGCTATGCTAAAATATCAAGTGAGGGATTTGCGGCTATACACCGAAAACGATATTCGTTTTTTGAATCAATTCAAGGGCTTGTAGATTGAAAATATGCCTTTCGCTTTTTATGTTTGTGGTAATGAAAATAGTATTGAGATCTTGAAGAAGTCTTTTTTACATACTTTAATGTTGTTAGCCTTTTCTTGTGCCTGGGCGCAGCCTACCTTGAAAATACCTAAACTCTCGCACGATTTTGGGACTATAGAGGAAGGTACGCAAGCATCTTACACATTTGATGTTCAGAACACAGGCAATTTGCCCTTAATCATAACAAATGTGCAGCCTTCCTGCGGTTGCACAACCCCTGAATGGACTAAAGACCCAATACCTCCAGGTGGAAAGGGGAAAATAATGGCCACTTTCAATAGCCAAGGTCGTTTAGGTGCATTTAACAAAGTAATATCGGTCATTAGCAATGATGCCGAGTCGACCAAAATACTGACTATCAAAGGTTTTGTGGAAAAGAAAAACGAAACATTACTTCGCTCTCCTGAAGACATCAGACTATCGCCAATTCTACACATGGATAGGTCTTTGTATAATTTTGGAAAGATGGAAACAGGGCAAAAAATTCATCAAAAGGTTAAAATTACCAATAAAGGGATATCCAATTTAAAGTTTAGTGGCATACAGGCTGGCTGTTATTGTGTCAATTACACCATTGCAAAACAAGAAATTTCGCCTGGTGAAACGGTTGATTTAGAGCTCATTTACTCGCCTCAAAGTGTCGGTGAACAGTTGGATATTGTAACCCTATCTACTAACGATTTGGTAACAAACAAACCTGTTATCACACTTCAAGCAAACGTGGTACAAAGTTTCAACAACACTGGAATTATGAATCAAGGGGCTGGGGCAGTTCCTTTCAAGTAATTGTAACCTTTCAATTTTCAATCGTATAAAACCATAAATTCAATTACAAAAAACCATAATGAAATATGTCTGACACAGGAGATGTTTTTAACGAAGATTCCATGGATTACAACGAGGAGGATGATTTATATGCAAGTTATGATGCATTCAAAGCATTGCTCAATGCTGGTTTAACACGCCGTGAAGCGCTGGAAAGAACTGGTTTGGACGAGGAAACGCTGCAAATGCTGGAGCAAGAAGAAGATGTCATTGATTTCAAAAACGACGCAAAAGAAGTTTGGGAAGATGAGGAAAACAGGGCTTTTGATGAAAAATTTATGAATTCGGACGACATGACCGACGATGATGACGATTTCTTTGGCGGAAACAGTGAATTTGACGAAGCCGATGATTATGGTTCTAGTGGCGGCGGTGGCGGTGGTTGGGATGATTTTGATTAAAAAATTCCTAAGGAACAAAATATCTCCTTAACTTTGTTAAACAATTGGGGAACGGCTTAGCCGTTCTTTTTTATTTTGCTTTAACCATTGAACAAAATGAGTAATATCTCTTACTACAGCAAAGAAGGCTTGAACAAGATGATAGAAGAACTACATCATCTCAAGACAAAAGGGCGCGCTGAAATGTCTAAACAAATAGCCGAGGCGCGCGACAAAGGCGACTTGAGCGAAAATGCCGAATATGATGCTGCCAAAGACGCTCAAGGACTTCTAGAGCTTAAAATATCCAAATTGGAAGCCTTGATTTCTAATGGCCGAGTGATAGATGAAAATTCTATCGACTTGTCTTCAGCATCTATTTTCACTTCAGTGAAAATTAGAAATGTGGCCACTAAAATGGAACTTACCTATACACTTGTTTCGGAAGAGGAGGCCAATCTAAAGATGAACAAAATCTCTATTAAGTCACCTTTTGGGCAAGGTCTTTTGGGTAAAAAAGTAGGTGAAATTGCCGAAATTAAAGCACCAGCAGGTGTTGTGAAGTTTGAAATCTTAGACATTTCCATGGCTTAAGCAACCTATGGCAAGCTTGTTTTCTAGAATCATAAATGGCGAAATTCCTTGCTATAAAATAGCGGAAGATAAGTTGCATTTGGCTTTTTTAGACATCAGTCCGCTTACAAAAGGGCACACATTGGTTATTCCCAAAAAGGAAGTTGATTATATTTTCGACTTGTCCGACGAGGAATTATCAAGTTTGCATTTGTTTGCCAAAAAGGTAGCCATAGCATTAAAAAAAGCGATTCCTTGCCAGCGAGTAGGGGTGTCGGTCATAGGAATGGAAGTGCCCCATGCCCATATTCATTTAATTCCTTTTTCCACTATGGGAGAAATGAATTTTTCCCGACCAAAATTGCAGTTGCAGAAGGACGAGTTTTTGGAAATCGCAGAAAAGATCAAATCTAGTTTCTGATTTCGCTTCAAAAACTACTTCAACTATTTGTTTACTTGTTTCTAAACACTACTTTTGCAGTCCTAAAGTAAAAATTAAGTCATGGCAGTAACTCAATTGGCTCGTAAAGGCCGCGTAAACAAGACTCGTTCAAGACAAAGAAAACAGCAAATAAAGTTGAATACAGCCCAGCCTGTAATCAAAAATGTAGATATTGAAGCCATTAAGTTGGAATTTGCTGCCAAAAAAGCTTCTTCAAAGCCTTCTACAAAGAAAAAATCAGAACCTGAGACAGAAAGCCCTTCTGCATAAGTTTTTTTCGTTATATCAAGTAAAGAGTCCCGGACAAACTTCGGGACTCTTTGTTTTTAGCCAAAGCCTTTAATATATTTAGTTTCTTTTTAGCTCTACCGAAAAAAGATGAGTGCTACAAAACCTGAAATTACCAACCTGTTAAAAGAGCGTATCTTAGTTCTTGACGGTGCAATGGGTACCATGATACAACGTTACAAACTTCAAGAGGAAGATTTTAGAAATGAAGAACTTAAAAACCATTCTCACCCATTGAAGGGGAACAACGATTTGTTGTCCATCACCCGACCCGACATTATTAAAGCCATTCATCGGCAATATTTAGAGGCGGGAGCCGATAGTATTGAAACAAACACGTTTAGTGGCACCACTATAGCCCAAGCCGATTATAAACTAGAGTTTATTGTAGATCAGATCAATTACCAGTCGGCAAAGATAGCCCGTGAAGTAGCCGACGAATTTACCGAAAAAGAACCTAACAAGCCCAGATACGTGGCTGGCGCCATAGGTCCCACCAATCGTACTGCCTCCATTTCACCCGATGTGAACGACCCTGGTTATCGTGCCATCACTTTCGACGAACTGGTAGTGGCTTACAAACAACAAGTTAAAATGTTGGTAGAAGGAGGGGTGGATGTACTTCTCGTAGAAACTATATTTGATACATTGAACGCCAAAGCAGCCCTATTTGCGATTGACGAATACATGGAGGAAATAGGCAGGAAAATTCCTATCATGGTGTCGGGTACTATTACCGACCAGTCGGGGCGTACCTTGACAGGACAAACTACCGAGGCTTTCTTAATATCGATGTCGCACATGCCACTTTTGAGTGTGGGACTGAATTGTGCATTGGGTGCTTCGGCTTTGAGACCTTATTTGCAGGTTTTGGCCGATAAATCAGAGTTTTTTGTGAGCGCATATCCCAACGCTGGATTGCCAAATGAATTTGGTCAGTACGATGAAACTCCTGCACAAATGGCGGCCCAAGTGGAAGAATACCTGAAACAAGGACTCACCAACATAATAGGAGGCTGTTGCGGTACTACACCATCGCACATACAAGCTTTGGCCGAATTGGCAAAGAAATATTCTCCAAGAAAAGCTGCTGTTATCGACATGGCAACTTCTTGAAAATAAGATGATAACGCGTATTTTTTTCTATTTTTATTTTTTTTATTCTGCAGTACTTTTTGGGCAAAAAAAGTTGCCCAACAAATACAAAACACAACGCGTGATAGTGATTGTAGTCGATGGGCCAAGATACTCTGAAACCTGGGGAGACGAATCGCATCGTTATATTCCGCATTTTGCTGAAATGGCCAAAAATGGAGTGGTATGTACCCAGTTTTATAACGATGGTTATACCTACACCTCTTCTGGGCATGCTGCTGTAAGCACAGGTTTTAGGCAAGCATTGGAAAATAAAAAAGGAACTGAACTGCCTCAGAAACCTTCTTTTTTTCAGTATTATCTAAAAAAAACGCAAGTCGAGCCATCAAAAGCATGGATTATTACTTCTAAGGACAAGCTATGGATATTGGCGAATTGCCAAGATTCGCTTTGGAAAGACAAGTTTTCACCTTCCTTTAGTTGCGGAAAAGGAGGTTTTGGTAGCGGCCAAAGACACGATAGTCTTACTTTTCAAAAAATAATGTCTGTTTTGAAGAAAGACAAACCAAATTTGATGCTCATCAATTTTCGTGAACCCGACCATTCGGGACATAAAAACGATTGGAAAAATTATCTGAAAGGCATTAAAGACACCGACAGTCTGACTTGGGAAATATGGAAATACGTGCAAAAAGATTCCTATTATAAAGACAAAACCACCCTTTTTGTTACCAATGACCATGGCCGACACTTGGACGGCATCAAAGACGGATTTGTAAATCATGGAGACGATTGCGAGGGCTGTCGTCACATCAATTTTTATGCTTTTGGACCCGATTTCAATCAGAATGTAATCCTAAATGACCAATACGTGTTGGTAGACATTCCTGCTACAATAGCCGAACTAATGGGCTTTGCCATGCCACAAGGACAAGGTAAGGTCATGAAAAGTTTGTTCGTTAAATAACACTCGCCTGTTTTTCTACTGTATTTTTTGTCTCTCCTGTTTGCAGTAAGATATATAAGTTTCAAGCATAGAAATGTAAAGTTTTAGCGTCTTTAAGGATTCAATTTTGCTGATGAAATGAATCAAACCAACTTAAATATACTGCGATGAGCACAGCAAGAGATTTACACGACTTATTTGTAGATGAATTACAAGAAATCTATTGGTCAGAAAAAGCCCTGACCAAAACTTTTACCAAATTGATGAAAGTAGCTTCTAGTAAAGAACTTGTAGATGTTTTCCAAAATCATCTGATAGAGACCGAAGACCAATTATTGCGCTTGGAAGAAGTTTTTGAATCGATAGGTGAGAAGGTGATTAGTAAAAAATGCGAGGCAATGCAGGGTCTTATCGAAGAAGCTGAATCTATGATAGATGCGACCAAAGAAGGCATTGTGAGAGATGCGGGTATCATTCTGTCTGTGCAAAAAGTAGAACATTACGAAATAGCCTCTTATGGTACTTTGTGTGCTTTTGCGAAAACGCTTGATGAAACAGAGGCACTGGATTTGTTGCAAACAACCTTAGAAGAAGAAAAGACGGCCGATTATAAGCTTTCGAAAATAGCTGAATCGTTTGTAAATGTACAAGCATCACACATGGGCAATGCTCATTTCTAAAGAAATTTAAAATCCCACTCGTAACTTAATAAAAAGAGTTATCGCTTTGCGGTAGCTCTTTTTTTTGAAATTATTTTTATGTTTTTGGGCGTTTTTTAAAAGCTAAAATGAGAATTATGTAACAGTTTGGCACAATAATGTAACACTTTGGACAAGCTTACTGATGACCTTTACTATCAGAAGGTTTATAGAAACGATTATCCACAACATAAATGCACCAAAGATTCTTTGGTGCATTTATCAACATCAAAAATTAAATCAAACCCAAAGACCACTTTATGACACTGGCCGAATTCCTAGAAAGCTATCATTTTCAATTTAGGGAGTTTTACCAAGACATATCGCATTACGTGGCAGTAACCGAAGTGGTAAGAAGAAAAGATGAATTGGTTATGGGGAGCGTTAAGACGTCTATAGAATTGTACCAGTCCGACGATTGGACGACTGAGTTTCCAACAGCTATGCCCAATTATTGGACTTGGAACAGGCTCATAGACCAAACTAAGCGCATACATCTGGATTATTTTGTCGAACGCATCTCGATTCAAGATTTCAATCCTATCGACATAAGCTCCGACATTTCTACAATACTTTAATACATGACATTAAAAATACATCGCCATGTTGAAATGGATTGCACTACTTCTATTTATCGCCATTTTCCTAATTGTGGCTTTTATAGCTTCCTCGTTGGGGATTGTGGAATTGGACAGAGATATTCGATCTATAGCTAAAATTTTTCTTTTCGCCTTTATTGCGTTGGTTGTCATACCACTTAGCATCAGGTCTCAAGATTATTGAATCACTTATTAAAACGTTTTACAAATGAAATC
>JBIKRJ010000189.1:0-4559 GCA_044349205.1 Cytophagales bacterium
ATAGGAATATATGAAACACATGCACAAGCCATGCAAGCATTGGAAGCTTTGAATGCAGTTCATTTTCCACTAAAAAACATTTCATTGGTAGGAAATGCGGAACTTGTCAATGATCATTTGCAGGTAAAAACTAATTATTTGAAAGAAATAGGAGCAAGCATAGGCGTAGTAACAGGAACAGTGTTGGGTTTATTGACTGGAATTGGCGTGTTTGTAGTGCCCGGCTTCGGGTTTTTGTATGGCGCAGGTGCCATTGTAGGAGCTGCAGCTGGTTTAGACTTTGGCATAATGGGCGGCGGATTTTTGGCTATTTTGGCGATATATGGGGTAAAAAAAGAACAGTCAATTGCCTACGACGAGCATTTGAAAGAAGGAAAATGGATGCTGATAGCCCAAGGCGACGAATCGCAAGTGAAAAAAGTTATGAACATTCTTCACGCAAATAGCCAATATATTGGTCTAAGTGTGCATTGAAAAAAGGGTGCTTCACAAATTAAATTCCGAGGCTGTACTGTGCCTCGTCTTAATTACCTTTTGCTCCTTTTTTGTTTTTGCGCGAAAAAAATTGACGAATCACATTTTCGCCCAAAGCAATGAGGGTATCCGATTTTTTGGCGACTACATCAGTAATTACATATTGGCCTATGGCAACCAATGCTTTTTTGGTAGGAGAGGCGTTTTCTCCAGCCACCTTTTTTGTGAGATAAACATTTAATAAGTCGATGATTTTGTTTAAAACACCACTTTTGAGTTCGGGCGACTGGCTGGTGTTTATAAGCGTTGTTTTAATGAGTTTTTCAAAGTTAAAACTCTGAAATTCAGTCGATAAATCTTTCCATTGCGCTTCTCGTTTCTGTTCCAGCATGGTAATTCTTTCGTTCAGTTCACTTTGGTTCATGCCAGTGTTTATTTAAGAGTAAGCCGAATAAGCATGTGGATGATAGGTTCTTTGATTAATGGGCGACGTGCAGCATAAACCACCCCAATCAAGATGGCATCCAGCGCAGCCATTGTCAAAAAACCGTAGTAGTTTTTGCCCATCATATAGCCAATCCATTGAGCCAGTGCGACGTTTAACATCAGCAGAAAAAATAATACTACAATTAAAATGAGGAGAAAAACAATAAGCGAAGAAATGATGCTGGCAGCCTTGTCGATGAATTTGAGTTTGAAAAGTTCAATGCTGGTATCGCCATAAGTTTTCGCTTTTTCCAAAAGCGATTCGATAGGCGTAGTTTTAGTTTCGTTCATTTGCTTCTTTGTAGTGAAGATTGGAAAACCATTTGTATGGAATTGGCCATAGTGGGCGATGGTCGGTGGGAGAGATTACTATTTAAGTACCATATAAAATGGTTTATGCCATTTTTCTAGGAAAACTCCGTTTTACTCGCCACATTTTGCCATCACCCACCATAGTCAATTCTGGTTGAAGCCTAAGCAGCCCCGTTCTTGGCTTCTTCGTATTTGGCTTTTCCCTGTTTAGTGATTTCGGCCGACTCCCTTTGCTTTGTTTCCAAGTTTTGTGTCACATTTTCTACAAATTCATCAAACTTTTGGTACAAGACATCCAGGTAATCGTTGCTTTGGCTTAGCAATCGCTTTCTTGTTTCGCTGCCTTTGTCGGGAGCCAACAATAAACCAGCCACTGCGCCAACTGCTACACCGGCCAAAACACCTACTATTATTTTTCCTGTTTCCATAGTTTTATCGATTATATTATAGTGAAATTATTTTATGTTTTAAGTATTACTAGATGGTTTATTGCGTTTTGTTTACTTTCTCAGGGTCACTTATAGGTGGTTTGTATTCGTGTTGATGTCCGCGCTCGGGCACTTCTTCCAAACCGTTTTGATTGCTATGTTTTTGCTCTTCCATCTTGTTTGGATTTCCATTTTCGTCGTAAGGATTTTGATCGTGGTAGGTGTCTTGGTCGCCCTCCTCTGGTTTTCCGTTTGGCACATTGGTAATCTGATTTTCTTTTGGTGCAGTCATGGTTTTCTTTTGGGTTGAGTTATTTTTTTGTAGACTTTTTTTCACACATAAGCGCATGGTTCAACTGAGCTTTTAAGGTGGGAATAGCGGCCGTCACCCACGATTTTATGTCGGCATCTTTGCATTCAGCTGAAGCCTTTTCAAATTTTTCAACAGCCATTTTATGTTTTGAAACCATTTTTTCGCAGTATGCGTCGTTGAATTCTTTGCCCGATTTACTTTTCAATACCCTGTATTCTTCTTGGTTTTTCTCGCTAAGCGTGTTAGGTAGCGAAATAGATTTTTTGTTGGCCAATGCAGTAAGTTCTGCCATCGACTTTGTGTGTTGTTCTACCATCATTTTGGCCATATCCAAAACTTTTTCGTCTTTACTGTATTTCTGAGCTAGTTTTCCCAAATCAATTTCTTCCAAGTTTATTTCTGCCGCTTCTGTTAAGAAAAGAGCATCTTTCTCATTGTGTTTTGCAGTAGATGTCTTGGCTTCTTCCACCATTTCCTTGCTCTGCTTCAATATTTTGTTCGTCTCCAAGTTGATTTCGCTTACTTCCTCCTTGCTTTTAGATTTTTTTTCGCAGGCAACAATACCCAAACCTAGCATACCAATTAAGATGTGTTTTTGAAGACGGGTGAAATAGCAGTTCTTTTTCATTTTTTGGTTTTTTATGTGCGTATTTGGTTGAACAGAAGACAAAAATGCACAACAACACAGCCCTTGATTTTACATTTCAATTGATGAATCTTATATGTTTTACACATGTGGAGAATAAATCGTTTTGGAATGTATTGAATTATTAAAGTACAAAGACTATGGTTTTTCTTTACATGTTGTGCGATTAGAATTATGGATATTATATTGAGTTAATATTTAGTATAATTCTGAATTTCAGTATATTGTATGATAATTACTACCACAAAGCTTCTTCTTTTACCTAATGTCTTGAAGAAAAGGTTTGAAACCCTCTAGTCCCAACTGTGCGACAAGTTCATGTTCAAGTGCAACTATGCGTCGGTTACGGGGCTATCTACAAGGATTATAGCCAAAATAACTTGAGTAACAATGTGTCAATTCCTCAACTTTACCAACAACTAACCAATCGGAAAACTTAATTGCGTTTTCGTCTTTTAATCGTACATCACGTTGATCACAAACAACTGTTATCCCGTATCTTTGCTCCGAATATGAATTTCGATGCTTTACCACGCCTAACCGATTGGCTCCCTACCACTAAAAAAGAAATGGAAATTAGGGGGTGGGACAGTTTAGATGTAATCATCGTGTCGGGTGATGCTTACGTCGATCATCCTGCTTTTGGAACGGCTGTCATTGGCCGCCTTATTGAAGCCGAGGGTTTCAAAGTGGGGATTCTACCCCAACCCAATTGGCGTGACGATTTAAGAGATTTTAAAAAACTGGGTAAGCCAAATCTTTTCTTTGGGGTAACGGCTGGCTGTATGGATTCCATGGTAAACCATTACACCGCCGCCCGACGAAAGCGTTCCAACGATGCCTACACTCCCGGTGGCGAAGCTGGTTTTCGTCCCGACTATGCGACCATCGAATACACGAAAATCCTTAAAACACTATATCCCGATGTGCCTGTGCTCATTGGTGGAATTGAGGCTTCTTTGCGACGCGTTACGCATTATGATTATTGGAAAGACCAGCTTATGCCTAGTATTTTGGTGGATTCTGGTGCCGATTTGCTGGTTTACGGTATGGGCGAGCAGCCTTTGAAAGATGTTTTAAGGGCGGTGGCTGTGGGTACGCCAATGCAATCTTTGAATACGATTCCGCAAACTGCCTTTTTACAAGCTCGTAGTGCCGATTTGCCTTTTCATTCACGTTGGGAAACATTGGAATTGGCTTCGCACGAAACTTGCCAGACCGACAAAATTGCCTACGCAAGAAATTTCAAGTTTATAGAAACGGAATCGAATAAGCAGTATGCCAATAGGTTGACCCAAGCAGTGGGAGATAAGCGCCTAATTGTGAATCCTCCTTTTCAAACAATGACGGAAAAGGAAATTGATGCTTCTTTCGACCTTCCTTACACTCGGTTACCACACCCCAAATACAAAACTAGGGGCGTTATACCTGCCTTCGAAATGATTAAATTTTCGGTAAACATGCACCGAGGTTGTTTTGGAGGCTGCAGTTTTTGTACCATTTCAGCCCATCAAGGCAAAATGATTGCAAGCCGTTCAGAAGAGTCGGTGCTGAAAGAAGTAAAAAAGGTGACCGAAATGCCCGATTTTAAAGGTTATATAAGCGATTTGGGTGGTCCTTCGGCCAATATGTACAAAATGAAGGGAAAGGTGCAGGAAATTTGCGACCGATGTGTAAGTCCCTCATGCATTCACCCTATGGTTTGCCACAACCTGGACACTTCGCATAAACCCCTTACCGAGCTCTACAAGAAAGTGAATGAAATGCCTGAAATCAAAAAGGCTTTTGTGAGCAGTGGAATTCGGTACGATTTGTTGGTTAACGAGTACAACAAAAGCGACGAAACCGATAGTTTGGGCGAGTACATGGATCAACTGGTGAAACACCATGTGCCAGGCAG
>JBIKRJ010000239.1:0-3379 GCA_044349205.1 Cytophagales bacterium
AATAGGGTTGAATGATGTAGGAAGATATGCTTGCCTTTGTGAACAATACAAAAATCGTCAACGCGATATTGACTGCATTTACAACACGATTGATAATAGTATAGCCTTCTTCTTTGAACAAGGAATTCATGTACATAAGCGAAAAACTGACGAGCCCGAACAACGAGATATACTCCAGCTTAATCAGCAATTCCCAAGGAATGCCTAAAAAAAGTTGCTTGAACAAAAGTTCTTCTGTTACAGAGGCTTGCCTTATGGCACTTGCCAAACACAAAAGGGCAAAAAATAGTGGCTTATTGTCTTCCTTGTTACTTAGGTAAAAACTACCAAAATACACTACCACCAACATGAGCAAACCGATGATAAAAGCATTCAAAATGAGCGAACGGTTCAGTTGATTCTTTATCAAAGTGGCGTGGCCTAGAATGGGGACATAACTAAGTCCGCCCTCGCGATAAAAATAATTAGATACCTCGATGGCAATTTCTACAGTATCGGAAGGACAAGTAAAATAGATTTCTTGGGGAAAATATTCTGGTGTACTTTCTTCTTTTTTTCTGCCAAAAGTTCCAGCTTTTGTCTCCAATTTTCCGTTTATATAAAACCTGAAAGCGTTGCATATAGACGGAAGAGAGATGCCCAGACTTGGCCTTGAACCTTTGTCAACCAATATACGAACTACATAGGTTCCGTACCCATGCCTATCATATCCTTCTCTGTACCAATTTCCCGGAACTTCGGAAAAAGCCCGTTTAGCAGTATTATTGCGATAATCTTGGTAAGTGGCTTTCCAGTAAAACTCCCATTTGCCGCTTAGCTTCAGAGTTTTATTCTCAAAATCGGGGCGATTTCTTAAATCCAGTAAGCCTTCTTTTACTTCGCTTTTGGCAAAAAAAGAAAACAGGAAGAAACAAGTAAAAAATAAAAAATACGGCTTTCGCATAGTTAAAATACTCTGCTATAATAGGTTTTTATACGCAGGTTTTTTCAAAAGATGCTCCAAATTACCAAAACCATACCGCTTGACAATTTTTTAGAAGTAATAAATACCAGAAAAATCAACCTTTTTTTAAAGACAATACCTGATGAACAAATACACTAAGTAGTTAATTCTTTTTGAAAATGATTTAAACTACCAAAAAACTGACCCAAGACAAGTTGGTGCAAAAAACTGCAGCACAACTACTAAAACAGACAAAAAATTGCTTTTGAGCCATTTTGAAGAGTAGTGTCAATTTCTTTCAGCAGATAAAATTAGAGTATTGCGACACCAAACAGTCTTTATTTTGAAATAATTTATGTTTGGGTTCTATTCCAAAATATTAGCGCAAGTTTTAACAGAAGAAAAAAGAATGGGATAGAGCAAAACCAAGCAGGCTATTGAAACTGATAAACACCTAAACTAATGGCAAACTGTACTTGAATTGATTTGAATTATTGTTTAGAAAGTTTTTCAATCAGCATTTCCACTTGCCCCACCGAAATAGAGGGAAAATTGGCAATGCGTACTTGTTTTTCTTTCAAGTTGCCATAGCCCGACCCAAGCACGATGTTTTCTTTTTTCAACGATTCAATAATGTCGGCTGCTGGTTTGTGGGTATTGGCTACCACTACAGTTTCAGACCTGTGAGCCTTGTTTTGCACAAAGGGCTCGAACAAATCCGATTTTTCGCAGAAATTATAGAGCAATTCGGCCTTAGTTTTAGTTTCTTGCCGTATGTTTTCCACCCCTTTTTTCAACATATCTTCGGCTATTTTGCCCAAAAGATAAATGTACAATACATTAGGAGTGGCGGGAGTTTCATTCTTTTTGCCGTTTTCTGCCAAAGATAGAAGGTTGTGGTAGGGCATTTTCAGCAAACCTTTCGTTTTTAACTCCACTGCTTTGGCAAGCGTTTTTTGGTTGGCGATCCACACGCCCAGTCCAGCGGGCATTCCAAAAGCCTTTTGTACAGAAAATAAAACTGAGTCTACTTTGGACCAGTCGAAATGGGGGTGAGGCATGGAAGAAACAGCATCTACAAAAATTAATTTGTCTGGGTGCTTGTCTTTCAGCGTATGTATGTCGTGGGCAGGCATTTGTACGCCCGAACTTGTTTCGTTTTGTGTGCAGCAAATAACTTCAGTTTCTTCAGGTATTTCTATTTTTTCAACATCAAAGCCAAAGCCCATTTCGGTTTCGACTTTAAAGGGTGTTAGTCCCAATTCTTTGGCGAAATCGTAGTATTTTTTTGAAAAAGAACCATTTACAAAATGGAATGAATTTTTTTCAACACAACTGGCAAGCGACTTTTCCCATATTTCGGTGGCAGAACCCATGAAATAAATTCCGAAATCATCGGGCAAGGAAAGTAATTGGCGAAGATTCTCGGTAGTTTGGGCAAATAGTTGTTGAAATTGCTTGCCTCGGTGAGAAATAGAGCCCAAGTCCGATTGCAGGGCTTCGAGCAAATGTTTTTCTACAGTAGGGTACAGCTGGGCGGGGCCAGGTGTGAAGAATAATTTTCCCAAAAGCACAAAATTTAGTTCGCAAATTAACTTTCTTTCGCGGTCAACTCCAAGAAAGAAAAAACGCTAAAAATTGGCGCTTTATGAATGTTTTTAATTTTCTTTGTGTAAACGCAAGTCAATCTGTGAAAAAGATTTTATTGAACCTATTTGCTGTTTGTCTCAGTTATATGGCTTATGCCCAATTTGAGGGAACGGTGTTGTGGAATACCAAATTGGAGTTTACCGACCCTGAAATGTTTGTAGATGTTATCAATCCGCAGACGGGGAAGGGTTATGGCGAAGCCGAAAAGTTGGAACTGCAACAACAAATGTCAGACCCTGAGTTCAAGAAAATGATGGAAAGTAACCCAGAAGCCATGCGCATGATGGAGCAACAAATGAAAAAGTCTGGAGGCATTGCGGGTATGTTAGAGAACATGGTGCCCAAAAACATGGAAATGAAGTTCAAAAATTACAATTCGCTTGTGAAAGTAAACGCCAACGCTTTTAAAACCGAAGTGTTGTATTTGAAGGAAAAAGACCAAAGCTATTCTATAGATAGAGACGCCAAAACTTATTCTGTCATTCAAAATACTTCTCCCGGTACATCTAACTACAAAGTGACGAAAACAGAAGAATTTGCCACTATTTTAGGTTTTAAAGCCCGAAAATTTGTAGCCGAGGGTGTGGAGCAAGGCCAAAAAGTGACCATCGAAATTTGGGCTACTACCGACATAAAAGACATAGACCAAAAACAGATATCGAAATTCAAATTCAACCAAACGACCAATGGCACATTTATTGAAAATATTGAGGGTTTTCCGCTGAAAATTCAAATGAGTTTCAACATTGGAAAAATGTTGATGGAAGCAGTTTCGCTCAAAAGAGA
>JBIKRJ010000240.1:0-3365 GCA_044349205.1 Cytophagales bacterium
CGTGTATTTGTTGCTTTTGGGGGCGGCCGCTTCTGCCTATTTTCATGAATACATTGAGGCATTAGCCATTTTGGGCGTTATCGCCATCAATGCCCTTATCGGATTTTTTATGGAAATGCAAGCACGTCATTCGATGGAAGCATTAAAAAAAATGGATGTGATAGTGTCGAAAGTGCTACGCGATGGCAAAACCAAAGAAATTGCCTCGGAAAAAATAACCTTGGGCGATGTGGTGCTTTTAGAATCGGGTGATGTAGTGCCGGGAGATGGGCGGCTTATCGAATCGAACCAACTACAGTGCGATGAATCCTCGCTTACCGGTGAATCGCTTCCCTCGTTCAAAAAGATTGAAAAAATACTGGAAGATGCCGTCTTGGGCGACCGGAACAATATGGTCTTTAAAGGCACTTCGATTACCAATGGTAACGGTAGAGCCGTAGTGACGGGTATCGGAAAAAACACCGAACTGGGCACTATTTCGGCGCTAGTAGAAGAGCAGAAAGAGCACGCCACACCGTTAGACAAGCAGCTTTCGGCACTCAGCAAAAAACTCATTTACCTCATCATTGGGCTTACCATCATTTTTGCCACTACTGGTTTTGTACAAGGAAAAGATTGGCTTTTGATTGTTGAAACTTCTATCGCTTTGGCCGTGGCCGCCATACCCGAAGGGTTGCCAATAGTGGCCACGGTCGCATTGGCTTATGGTATGCTGTTGATGGCCAAACGCAACGCAATTGTCAAAAAACTTTCATCTGTTGAAACGCTTGGCAGCACCAATGTGATTTTGACCGACAAAACAGGCACCCTGACCGAAAACAAAATTTATGTAGATACCTTTTCGTTTCCAGAAGAAAAAAGGCAGGTGCGCATAGAAAATGATGTGCTCATTTTCGACAATGGCGAGATTGAAAAAAGTGAAAAAAATTTCGAAAAACTGAGACTTGTGGGGGCTCTTTGCAACAATGCCACCATAGAGGAAATCGAAAATGAACTAAAAGCTTGTGGCGACCCTATTGAAATTGCCCTTATTCACTTGGCCAATGCTTCAAACTCATCTCACAAGGAAATTTTGGAGCAATACCAACGCCTAGCCGAGATTCCATTCAGTTCGGAAACTAAAACCATGGCGGTACTTTATACCGACGGAGAAAAAGAAATTGTAGCCGCTAAAGGATCGGTCGAAGATTTATTAGAAAAATGCAGCCACATCCAAATGGGAGAAAACATATTGGATTTCAGTCAAAAAGAAAAAACAAATATTCTTACAGAATCCGAAAAAATGGCCTCCAAAGGGCTCCGAGTTTTGGCATTTGGTTACAGGGAAGGAAATGAAATTGATAAAGAAGATTTTTTGGCAGAGCTCATTTATGTGGGCATGATTGGCTTCTTGGATCCTCCAAGAATGGAAATAAAAAATGCCATCGTTTCCTGCAAAAATGCAGGGATCAAAATCGTGATGATTACGGGCGACCACCCTCAAACAGCATTGAATATCGCCCAAAGAATCGGTTTGATTCAGGACGGAGAAGAGAGTGTCATTGCTGGAAAAGAGTTGCCCCAGGCCAATGCGCTCACACCCGAATGGATAAACAAAATCTTGTCGACAAGCATTTTTGCACGCACTACTCCACAACAAAAATTAGACATTGCCCATGTGTATCAACAAGCAGGCAACATAGTGGCCATGACGGGCGATGGCGTAAACGATGCTCCTGCATTAAAAAAGGCCGATATCGGCATAGCGATGGGGTTACGTGGCACCCAAGTAGCCAAAGAAACGGCTTGTATTATTCTGAAAGACGACTCTTTCACCTCGATTGCCGAAGCTGTAGCCCACGGCCGAAGCATATTTCAGAACATCCAAAAATTTGTAGTGTACCTAATATCTTGCAACATGACAGAAATACTCATCGTCACTGGATTGGGATTTTTGGCTCCAAACGCCAATTTATTGCCTTTGCAAATCCTGTTTCTAAACATGGTAACCGACGTATTTCCAGCTTTGGCATTGGGTGTGGGCAAAAGCGATGAAAATGTCATGAAAAAACCTCCGCGAGCCCCAAACGAACAATTACTAAAAAAAGGAAGTTGGCTAAAAATTGGCCTGTATTCCACCACTATGACGCTTGCCGTGATTTTGGCTGTGTTTTATTGCAAAAACACTATCCAGGACGACCATCGTTTGGCCAACAACGTGGCATTTGTCACCCTTACCTTGTCACAACTTTTCCATGTATTCAACATGTCTTCCATGCGTTCTGGCGTGTGGAAAAACGAAATTACCCGCAACAAATTTGTATGGCTTTCCTTACTGGTTTGCATTGGGTTGCTGGCCTTGGTTTACTCTTGGCACGAAACCAGATTGATTCTAAAACTTGACCTTTTGCCCAAAGAAGCTTGGGCGGCTTGCATCTTGGCGAGCATTTCGCCACTTATTCTCATTCAAACCTACAAAGCCATTCGAAAAGCAGTGTTATAAACATAAAAATAAACACATGTATTTGGCTTTTAAAATTTAGAACTTGCCAATTTTGTAGATTTTAACCCCATTTTTTGCATACACTTTTAATACCAAAAAGGAATTATTCAAAATAGGCTGGTTTATCTTTTTGTCTAAAATTTTGCCTTCGGCTATGGTTTTTCCATTTTCATCGCACAATGTGTATTCACATCCCTCTAGTTCGTCTGGAAGGTGAATAGGGTCGGTGAAGGCACTTGGATTTGGATATAAATCCGTTTTCAAGAAAGAAGCCTTGTAATCGTTCGTACCAGTTGGCAGGGCTTTCCACACTTTGTAGTCGTCATACAACTTTTGAGTTGCGTAAGAAAGCGAGGGCTGCATGTATGACCATTCAAACTGAATCATTTCTGAAGCAAACTGCGATGCTTCTACCATCTGGCTATCCAATCGAGCCATATCGGCTGGTACCGAAGCAAAAGCTTTGTTGTTGACAGGCCAACCATCTGTTTGTCTGAATGACTCGATGGTGGCACCAAAAGTGCGCCCTTTGTTAGTACAAGCAGTTTTAATAGCTTCAAAATAATGTGGAATGTCCACATCTACGTCTTTGGTTGTAGTTCCCACACCGTCTTGCGGATATATTTCGTCGATATTGGTAGCTGTTTGCAACACCGATTCCCACCAATTTTTCAATGCATCGGCCGGCATATTTGGACCAAAAAAAGGAGCTATCATTACTTTTTTAGCAGCAGATTTTGTCTTCAAATAGGCAGAAACATCTTTCAACCAATTGGCCAACAAGTCTCGCTTAGTATTCGACTGCCATTCCAAATCATTGATTTCTTGTGGAATGTACCAACCTTTAAATGCGATATTGCTCCCGAAAAGATTCCATAGCTCG
>JBIKRJ010000053.1:0-12499 GCA_044349205.1 Cytophagales bacterium
CGAAGAACAAGAATTAAAAGACGCATCAGGAAGAAAGTGAAGGGTACATCTGAAAGACCTAGGTTATCCGTCTTTCGTAGCAATACTTCCATTCATGCGCAATTGATTGACGATACTAAAGGAATCACATTAGCAAGCACTTCCTCTAAAAAAGAAAAGGTTGCCAAAGGTGCCACCAAAGTAGAGCAATCAAAAGTTGTAGGCATCAATATTGCCAAAAAAGCGCTAGAAAAAGGAGTGAAAGAAATAGTATTCGACCGCAGTGGATACTTATACCATGGCAGAGTAAAATCTTTGGCTGAAGGTGCTAGAGAAGGCGGTTTAATCTTCTAAGAATCATATTTATGTCTCAAGCAAATATCAAAAACTTCAAAGCAGGCGACGTTGAACTCAAAGACAAGGTTGTAGCTATCAACAGGGTTGCGAAAGTAGTAAAAGGCGGTCGTCGCTTTAGTTTTTCTGCAATTGTGGTTGTAGGTGATGGTCACGGAGTCGTAGGTTACGGATTGGGTAAGGCCAACGAAGTTACAGACGCTATTTCGAAAGGAATAGACGATGCGAAAAAGAACCTAATTAAAATTCCTGTTTTGAAGGGTACTATTCCTCACCCTATGATGGGTAAGTTTAGTGGTGGTTTAGTTTTATTGAAACCAGCTGCTCCAGGTACAGGTGTTATAGCCGGTGGTGCGATGAGGGCAGTTTTGGAAAGCGCTGGCATTAAGGATGTACTTGGTAAATCAAGAGGTTCTTCAAATCCCCACAACGTGGTAAAAGCCACTTTCGATGCGTTGCTTAAAATGAGAGACCCTTATGCAGTTGCTAGACAAAGAGGTGTAGAATTAACCAAAGTATTTAACGGATAATACCAATGTCTAAAGTAAAAATATCACAAGTAAGGAGTTCTATCGATAGACCAAAAGATCAGAAAGAAACATTGGTTGCTTTAGGTTTGGGAAGGATAGGCAAATCAAGAGAGTTGGAACTTACTCCTTCAATCCAAGGAATGATAAAAAAAGTAGCCCACCTTATTTCAGTTAGCTAATCATGGATTTGTCAAATTTACAACCTGCAAAAGGTTCTACAAAAACGAATAAAAGACTAGGTCGTGGAACTGGCTCTGGAATGGGCGGTACTTCTACTCGTGGACACAAAGGTGCCAAATCTCGTTCTGGATATTCTCAGAAAATAGGTTTTGAAGGTGGCCAAATGCCATTGCACCGTAGAATACCCAAGTTTGGATTTAAAAATCCAAATAGGGTTGAATTCAAATCTTTGAATTTAGATTCATTGTCCAATTTGGTTGCTAAACTTAACGTATCTGAAATATCAATTACTGTTTTAATAGAAAACGGATTGGTTGGAAAAAATGATTTAGTTAAAATATTAGGTAGGGGCGAATTGAAATCTAAGTTAGAAGTTTCAGCTCATGCATTCTCTGATACAGCCAAGAATGCTATTGAAAAAGCAGGTGGCAAAGTGCTTGTGGTTGAAAAACGATGAATAAGTTTATAACTACGATAAGGAACATTTTCTCGATAGAAGACCTACGTGTGAGGATTATCAACACGATAGGTTTTTTGTTGATATTTAGACTTGGTTCTTATGTGGTATTGCCTGGTATCGATCCTAATCTATTAACAAAAGACAAGGGTGGTATATTTGGTTTGCTCGATACCTTTCTTGGCGGCGCTTTTAGCAATGCATCAATTTTTGGTTTGGGCATTATGCCTTACATATCTGCTTCAATTGTATTGCAGTTGTTGACGGTGGCGTTTCCTTACTTCCAAAAATTACAAAAAGAAGGAGAGTCTGGTAGAAATAAAATAAACCAATACACAAGGTTCTTAACCATAATTATCACAGCTTTTCAGTCAATCGGGTATATAGCAGCTACTATAGATTCTCAGGCTATTCTTATCGACCATCTTACCTTCAATATTTCTGCAGTGCTTATACTTACTAGTGGTACTATGTTGTGCATGTGGATAGGAGAACGTATTACCGAGAAGGGTATCGGAAACGGTATTTCAATGCTCATAATGGTAGGTATTGTATCTCGATTCCCTGGCGCTTTGATTTCTGAAGCAATGCTTCAAGGTTTGAACGGTACATTGGTTTTTATTTTCGAACTTTTGGCTTTGTTTGTAGTGGTGATGGGTGTGGTTATGATTACAACGGCTACCCGTCGCATCACAGTGCAATACGCACGTCAGGTAGTTGGTAACAAGGTGTACGGAGGTCAAAGGCAATACATACCATTGAAGTTGAACTCAGCAGGAGTAATGCCCATCATTTTTGCACAATCTTTGATGTTTTTGCCTGCGATGATTTCATCTGCATTGGCCGAAAAGTCGGATGTGGCTGCTTATGTTCAGCGTGCATTTTCTGATTACACTTCTTGGCAATATAATTTAGTATTCGTAGTACTGATAATTCTTTTTACATATTTCTATACTGCTATTTCCATTAACCCTGTGCAAATAGCCGATGACATGAAAAAGAACAATAGTTTCGTGCCTGGAGTTAAACCAGGTCAGCCAACCTCAGATTTTATTGATGATGTATTGACCAAAATTACTTTGCCAGGTGCTTTGTTTCTATGTTCAATTGCCATTTTGCCTTCATTCGCCAACATGGTAGGGATTGGTAGTGAGTTTGCACAATTCTATGGTGGAACCTCTTTGCTTATCATGGTAGGGGTTATACTCGATACACTTCAACAAGTGGAAAGTCATTTGCTGATGAAAAGATACGAAGGAATGATGTATTCCGGTAGCCTTAAAAGTAAGGTTGCTAATGTATATGCTTAAATGATGATACACTATAAGTCAGATGAGGAAATCCAACTCATCCGCAATAGTGGTGATGTTCTTGGTAGGGCACACGCTGAATTGGCCAAAGAAATCAAGCCAGGTATTAAAACAAACCTGCTTGAAAAAATAGCCAACGAGTTTATCAACGACCATGGAGGTGTACCTTCATTTAAAGGATACAATGGCTTTAAATATGCTCTGTGTATCTCTGTGAACGAAGTAGTTGTTCACGGTTTTCCAAGCGAATATGTATTGCTAGAAGGCGATATCATTTCTATCGATTGTGGTGTCAAAATAAACGGATACCACGCAGATAGTGCTTTCACTTATCCTGTTGGTCAGATTTCTCTAGAAAAAAAGAATCTGTTGAAAGTGACCAAAGAATCTCTCTTCTTAGGAATTGAAGAGGCTAAAATAGGAGCAAGGATTGGCGATATAAGTCATGCAATACAGCAACATGTGGAATCCCATACTTACTCTGTGGTGAGGGAATTAGTAGGCCATGGTGTAGGGAAAAACTTGCACGAAAAACCTGAAGTTCCCAATTATGGAAAAAAAGGTAAGGGTCAAATTCTACAAAAAGGCTTGGTTATTGCCATTGAACCTATGGTAAACATGGGAACAAAAAATGTGTTTCAAGAGAAAGATGGATGGACAATTAGAACAGCCGACAAACTTCCTTCCGCGCATTTTGAACATACTGTGGCAATTAGTAATGGAAAAGCAGATATTTTAACAACATTTAAATATATAGAAGAGGTTCTTAATAATGGCTAAACAGACATCGATCGAACAAGACGGCACAATCGTTGAAGCATTGTCTAATGCGATGTTTAGAGTACAGTTGGAAAATGGGCATCAATTGATTGCTCATATCTCTGGCAAAATGAGAATGAACTATATTAAAATATTACCCGGAGATAAGATTAAGGTGGAAATGTCACCTTACGATTTGTCAAAAGGAAGGATAACATACAGATATAAATAAGAAGAAGATGAAAGTGAAAGCTTCCATAAAAAAGAGGAGTCCCGAGTGTAAAGTAATTAGGCGCAAAGGAAAGCTCTACATTATCAACAAGAAGAACCCTAGGTTTAAACAAAGACAAGGCTAAATTATTATAAAATGGCAAGGATAGCTGGCGTAGATATACCAGACAACAAAATAGGTGAAATTTCTCTCACTTATATATATGGCATTGGCAGAAGTTCTGCAAAAAAGATATTGGCGAAAGCTGGTGTTGATAGTGGCAAAAAGGCGAAGGAATGGAATGAAGCCGAAGCCTCTGCCATTAGGACAATTATTACTAGCGAGTACAAAACGGAAGGTGCTCTAAGGTCTGAAGTGCAGCTTAGCATCAAACGTTTGATGGACATTGGTTGCTACCGTGGTTTAAGACATCGCAAAGGATTGCCTGTGCGCGGTCAAAGTACCAAAAACAACGCTAGAACGAGAAAAGGTAAACGTAAAACAGTAGCTAACAAGAAGAAAGCTACTAAATAATCTGTGACTTATAGCAAATAAAAATGGCAGAGAAAAGAAAAGATAAGGCCAAGAAAAGAGTAGTAGTGGTTGAAGCAGTTGGACAAGTTCACATCCAAGCTACTTTCAACAATATTATTATATCTATTACCAACAACGCCGGTCAAGTAGTTTCATGGGCGTCGGCTGGAAAAATGGGCTTCAAAGGTTCAAAGAAAAACACTCCTTATGCGGCCCAAACCGCTGCTTCAAATTGTGCTCAAGTAGCATACGATTTGGGAATGAGAAAAGCAGAGGTTTTTGTAAAAGGCCCTGGTGCTGGTAGGGAATCGGCCATTCGTACGATTCAAAATTCTGGTATCGAGGTCACACTGATCAAAGACATCACACCGCTACCTCACAATGGATGTAGGCCTCCAAAGAAAAGAAGGGTTTAATCTTATTAGTTTAAAAAGACAATGGCAAGATATACAGGTCCTAAGGCAAGAGTTTCACGCAAGTTTGGCGAACCCGTTCTTGGTGGTGAAAAAGCTTTGCAAAGAAAAAGCTATGCACCCGGTATGCATGGTAAAGGAAAGAAAAGAAAACAATCTGAATACGCTGTTCAGCTTAACGAAAAACAAAAAGCCAAATACATTTATGGCGTGTTGGAGCGTCAGTTTGCTAAAACATACCAAGAAGCTGTACGCAGAGAGGGCATAAAAGGTGAAAATCTTTTGATGCTTCTTGAGTCTAGATTAGATAATACAGTGTATCGCCTTGGCATTGCACCTTCAAGAAGGGCAGCAAGACAGTTGGTTTCACACAAACACATTAATGTAAACGGTCATCTTGTCAACATTCCATCTTACACTTTGAAGCCTGGTGATGTGGTTTCTGTAAGAGAGAAATCTAAGTCCCTGGAAGCAATTGTGGATAGTCTTTCGGCCAAAAGCGCAAAAAGATTGCCTTGGTTGGAATGGGATGGATCTGAATTGTCGGGCAAACTTTTGAGCAAACCTGAAAGAGAATTTATCCCAGAAAATATCAATGAACAGTTGATAGTTGAATTGTACTCGAAATAATCTTAACAAAGAAAACACTACTATTATGTCGATATTATCTTTTCAAATGCCCGAGAAGGTGGTGATGGAGAAGTCAACTGACTTCAACGGAACTTTTGAATTTAAACCGCTTGAGAAGGGATACGGTGTGACTATTGGTAATGCCCTACGCAGAATATTACTTTCTTCGTTGGAAGGTTACGCTATCACTAGTGTCAAAATACCAGGCGTATTGCATGAATTCTCTAGTGTACCTGGCATTATGGAAGATGTAGCCGAAATTATCTTGAACCTGAAAAAAGTAAGGTTTAAAAAATCTTCGGAAGTTTTTGAAACGAAAGTCACCATTCCTTTGAAAGGTGTTGACCAATTCAAAGCTGGTTTGATTACCCAACATTCTTCTGCTTTTCAAGTGCTCAATCCAGATTTTGTTATTTGTCACTTAGATAAGTCGGTAAATACTGAAGTAGAGTTGACAATAGAAAAGGGTAGAGGCTATGTGTCGGCTGATGAAAGCAAACAAGCTGATCAGGTTTTTGGCCTAATTCCTATCGATGCTATTTTCACACCTATCAAAAATGTGAAATACAGAGTAGAGAATACAAGGGTTGAGCAAAAAACCGACTACGAAAAATTGATTATTGAGATTGAATCTGATGGTTCTATTCACCCTGAAGAAGCTCTGAAAGGTGCAGCCAAAATTTTGATTCAGCACTTCATTCTATTCTCCGATCAAACAATGTCGTTTGAAGCAGTGAAGAATGAAGAAGACAACACCGTTGATGAAGAATTTTTGCACATGCGTAAGTTGTTGAAAACGACCATTGCAGATTTGGATCTTTCCGTGCGTGCTTACAATTGTTTGAAAGCTGCCGATATCAAATCGTTAGGTGATTTAGCTGCATTGGAAGTATCAGACATGATGAAATTCAGGAATTTCGGTAAGAAGTCGCTACAAGAATTAGAGCAGTTGATTGCCGATAAGAACCTGACATTTGGCATGGATGTTGCAAAATACAGATTGGACGAAGAATAAGATTATATGAGACACGGTAATTCTATAAATCATTTAGGTAGAAAGACGGCACATAGAAATGCCATGCTTTCCAATATGGCTACTTCATTAATTCTTCACAAGAGAATTTCAACCACTGTGGCTAAAGCAAAAGAACTTCGCAAATACGTGGAGCCACTTATCTCCAAGTCGAAAGAGGACACCACACACTCTAGAAGAACTGTGTTTTCATACTTGCAAGACAAAAAAAGTGTGTCAGTTCTTTTTGGAGAAGTATCTTTAAAAGTAGCAGCTCGTCCTGGTGGTTACACGCGTATCATCAAAACCGGTACTAGACTTGGAGATAATGCCGAAATGTGCATCATCGAATTGGTAGATTTTAATACGGTATACAAAAAGGAATCTTCTGCACAAGTTGCGAAGAAAACGCGTAGGGGCAAGAAAACTGCTTCTGGTGCGCCTGCAACTAATGTGGCTACAAAAGCAGTCTCCGCTGCACCTGTTCAGTCAGACGAAAACATTGCTGAAACTGATAATTCAACAGAAGAAACCTCTGAAGAAAAAGCAGAATAAATTAATGCCATTATCATCAAACTTGCGAAAAGGATTTGACCCAAAGTCAAGTCCTTTTTTTATTTTTGCCCTTGGTTTATCCTTAGCTCATCTATTTAAATAATCCTTCGTGAAATACGTTAATCGTCCTAAAGCTTATCTTTTATTGGAAGATGGTACTTTGTTCAATGGCTATGCCATTGGGAAAATCGGCACTACGGGTGGCGAAATTTGCTTCAATACGGGTATGACTGGGTATCAGGAGATTTACACCGACCCTTCGTATTTTGGACAAATTATTATCAATACCAATACCCATATTGGGAACTATGGTGTGTTGAAAACAGAAGAAGAATCGGAAGGTCCAAAGTTTAATGGATTGGTTTGTCGCGATTTTAGTGAGATTTATTCAAGAGGCATGGCCGAAGGTTCGCTTCAGCAATATTTTGAGAAGCATAATATAACCGGTATATCTGGTATTGATACCAGAGCTTTGGTGACTTATTTGCGTAGCAAGGGAGCTATGAACGCTATCATTTCTTCCGAAATATTTGATGTACAAGAGTTGCAAATGCAATTGGACAAAGTCCCTAAAATGGCAGGATTGGAGCTTTCTTCGGTAGTGAGCACCAAGACCCCTTATTTTGTAGGCGATTCATCTGCTTCCATAAAAATTGCCACATTGGACTTGGGAATTAAGAAAAGCATAGTTGAAAATTTGACTTCGCGCGACGCTTATTGCAAGGTATTTCCAGCAAAAACTACATTTGCCGAAATGCAACAGTGGCAACCACACGGTTATTTTATATCCAACGGTCCCGGTGACCCAGAAGCGGTTCCCTATGCAATCGAAACCGTAAAACAAATACTTGAAGCCAATATTCCAGTATTTGGGATTTGTTTGGGACACCAAATGTTGGCCTTGGCCTGCGGAATTTCAACCTATAAAATGCACCATGGCCATAGGGGCTTGAATCACCCTGTTAAAAACTTGATTTCAGGACATTCCGAAATAACATCTCAAAACCACGGGTTTAGTATAAGCGAAAAAGATGTAGCAAGTAACCAAGATGTGATAGCTAGCCACGTAAATTTGAACGATAACACCATAGAGGGAATAAAATTGAAACATAAAAAAGCTTTTTCGGTTCAATATCACCCTGAATCGTCGCCTGGCCCGCACGACTCTCGTTATTTATTTGACGATTTTATTGATTTGATAAGAAAATAGCCCATTTCTTATTTTGAATTAAGCAGCAAGGTAGTCTTTGCTGCTTTTTTAGTTTTAGTGGAAATGAGTTAGATTGTAGTATTGTGTAATCAATTAAAAACAAGACGAATTGCAAGAGAAAAACGGTAAGGTATTGGACAGCACTATTTACAAAGGTTTATTTCCTTTTCTGAAACCCTACATGGGACGTTTTCTTTTGTTAATCTCCATCATTTTGAGCCTTGCGATATTGTCTTCATCGCGCCCTTTTATTTTCAAGTACACCATCGACCATCACATTGCGACAGGTAATTTGAATGCTTTGGGTGTGGTTACGGCAATTGTGGTGGCAATGTTGATGGTGCAGTTTATTTTTGAATATATCGAAACATACCTATCGGGTTGGCTTGGACAAACTATAATTCGAGATATACGCATAAAACTGTACCAGCACCTGCTTTCTCATCGTTTGGCATTTTTCGACCATACGCCTATTGGACGGCTCGTTACCCGCAACATTTCCGACATCCAAACACTTTCAGATGTATTTAGTGAGGGTTTGGCGGCCATTTTTGCCGATATATTGCAACTTATTTTCATTCTTGGTTTCATGTTTTACACCGACTGGCGCTTGACTCTCATTAGCCTTTCGATGTTGCCTTTCCTGTTGCTTGCCACTTATTTTTTTAAAGAAAGTGTGAAAAAATCTTTTCACGAGGTGCGAACCGCTGTGGCTGCCCTAAACACTTTTGTGCAAGAACATATTACTGGAATGGCTGTGGTGCAAATATTCAATAGCGAGAAACGGGAATTTGAAAAATTTAAGGGAATTAATCTCGAACATCGGAAAGCCAACATTCGCTCGGTATGGTATTACTCTATTTATTTCCCAATTGCCGAAGTGATAGCAGCCGTGGGTATCGGATTGTTGGTGTGGTTTGGTGCGCATGAAGTGTTGAAAGACACTGTGACAATTGGTACTTTGGTAGCTTTTATCATGTATATAAACATGTTTTTCAGGCCTATACGAATGATAGCCGACAAACTGAATACCTTGCAAATGGGGGTGGTAAGTGGAGAACGTATTTTGAAATTGCTGCATGACCATGATCCAGTGCAATATTCTGGTACTTTGAAACCAAGTGTTAAATTGAACGGCGATGTGCGTTTCGACAAGGTTTCGTTTTCGTACGACGATAGTGACTATGTGTTGAATGACATTAGTTTTGAAGTGAAAAGAGGCGAATTGTTGGCCATAGTTGGGGCTACTGGAGCCGGAAAATCTTCGATAGTCAGTTTGTTGAATCGATTTTACGATTTCCAAAAAGGACATGTATACATAGATGGGATAGAGTTGGCTGATTATGATTTAGGATTCTTGCGAACTCACATAGCAGTTGTTATGCAAGATGTGTTTCTATTTTCCGATACTATTTATCATAATATTTCGCTTTGGGACCCGAAAATCACGCGCGACAAAGTGATAGAAACTGCTAAATTATTGGGCGCAGACAAGTTCATCGAAAATTTACCAGGCGCCTACGACTACAATGTGATGGAGCGTGGCGCAACACTAAGTGTAGGGCAAAGACAGCTCATATCCTTTGTGCGTGCTATGGTACACGACCCCGAAATTCTAATTTTAGACGAAGCTACCTCTTCTATCGACGACGATTCGGAACAGATTATTCAAACTGCCATTGAAAAGATGATGAAAGGAAGAACTAGTATCGTCATTGCGCATCGCCTTTCAACTATTAGAGCGGCATCGCAAATTATGGTTTTGGACAAGGGCGAAGTGAAAGAAAAAGGTACACACACCGAACTGCTTCAAAAGGAAGGTATGTATGCACAGCTGGTGAATTATCAACTGAGCGATAATACCCTGAACAGTGCGATATAAAAAGATTTTATGCTGTATTTCGATATGAAATGCAAAAAATTTGTTGGGGCAATTAGGGTAATCGTGGAAATTTTCCAAAATCAGGAGTTCTTTTTTCGACAAAAGCATTTTTCCCTTCTTTTCCCTCTTCGCTCATATAGTATAAGAGTGTCGCATTTCCTGCCAATTCTTGAATGCCTTGCTGCCCATCCAAGTCGGCATTGAAGGCAGCTTTCAAACAGCGAATGGCCATCGGACTTTTTGCTAATATTTTTTGGCACCATTCCACGGTGGTTTCTTCTAGTTTATCCAATGGTACTACCTTGTTGACCAGTCCCATTTGCAAGGCTTCCTGGGCGTCGTACTGGTCGCACAAATACCAAATTTCGCGTGCTTTCTTTTGCCCTACTATGCTGGCCAAGTAAGAGGCTCCGAAGCCCCCATCGAAACTACCCACTTTTGGGCCTGTTTGTCCAAATCGGGCATTTTCGGCGGCGATTGTAAGGTCGCATACCACGTGCAGTACATGACCACCTCCAATGGCCCATCCCGCCACCATTGCTATGACTGGCTTGGGTATGCTGCGGATGATTTTTTGGAGGTCTAGTACATTCAATCTTGGAATGCCATCGCCCCCTACATAACCTGCATGGCCACGCACTTTTTGATCGCCACCGCTACAAAAGGCTTTCCCACCCTCGCCTGTAAGAATGATGACTCCAATGCGGGGGTCTTCTCGGCAAATGAGCATAGCATCAATCATTTCGCTTACTGTAAGCGGGGTAAATGCGTTGTGTACATGTGGGCGATTGATGCTTATTTTACCAATACCATTCATGTAAGTGAAAAGTATCTCTTGGTATTCTTTGATTATTTGCCAGGACATATTCTTGCTTTTAAAGTTTTATGTTTGATGTCTAAAGTGCAAAGCTGAGATGAATTATATGCGATGATTGGTTATTTTTTCATGCATTCCGCCAGAGACGCCATCTTGTACACTAGGTCGGTTCAGGAAGTCATGAGGAAAACCCATTTCAACAGCACTAATATCATTAAGTTTTTTCATATGTTCTTCTGGTAATTTTATGCCCAAACAACCCAAACTATCGGTAATTTGTTCGGCGTGTCTTGCCCCGATAATTGGAATGATGCGGCTGTTTTTTTGCCTCATCCAAGCCAAGGCTACTTGAGTGGCCGTGTAGCCACATTCCTTTGCCACGTCCACCACTACTTGGGCAATTTTTAGATTACGTTCGGTGTAGTTTAAACTTGTTTCTTTTAGTCTTTTGGGTTCGGATGAGTCGGCGGACGATAGGTTGTATTTGCCCGTAAGTAATCCAGATCCTAGGGGTGACCAGGCCAACACCGACATGTCGAAAGCTTTTGAAGCTGGTATCATTTCGCGTTCGGCAGTACGTTGTATAAGACTGTATTCCAATTGATAAGCTGTAAAAGAAGACCAAGCCCTTAATTGCGCCATTGTATTGGCTTGTGCAACAATCCAAGCTGGTGTATCGGAAATGCCTGGGTAAATAATTTTACCGCTACGCACCAAGTCGTCGAAACCGCGCAAGATTTCCTCTACAGGTGTGGTCTGATCCCACATGTGAAGGTAAAGTAGGTCGATGTAGTCGGTTTTTAGTCTTTTTAGACTACTTTCAACTGCTTGTACCATGTTTTTACGCGAATTACCAGAAAGGTTGGCCTTATTGCGTTGTGTGAAAAGTGTGTATTTAGTTGCTATGACTAAATTTTCTCTTTCGCTTTGTATAAGCTCGCCAAGAAATTTCTCGCTTGTGCCCTCGGTGTAGCGATTGGCAGTATCGATAAAGTTTCCTCCTGCATCAAGGAAAGTATCAAACATTTTTTTGCTCTCGGCAAAATTGCTTCCATAGCCCCATTCCTCTCCAAAAGTCATGGTGCCAAGGCAAATTTCCGAAACGCGGCAACCAGTAGGGCCAAGTAGTTGGTAATGCATAGTTTTTAATTTTCTCTGCCCATCAATTCGTCAGCGAAAGTTTTGAGCTTGGCTATCTTCATTATCCCAGGCGAAAGACCCGATAAATTTTTTACTGCACGAACGTATAGTTCTTCCATCAAGGATTTGGTTTCTTTTTCTATTTGCAGCTGGTCGTAAATGGCCATTACCTTTTTTACTTTGTCATTTGCATCCAACTTTTGGTTTTCAAAAATTGAACTAAGTTCATGGGCGGTTTTATCATCTGCCAATTCCATGGCCTTAGTATATAGGTAGGTTTTTTTGTTGGCGACAATATCTCCGCCTATAGTTTTGCCAACTTTACTTGCCTGACCGTAGGCATCTAAATAATCGTCTTGTACTTGAAAAGCCAGTCCGATAGTTTCTCCAAAATTGCGCAATTTAGAAGCTTCTTCTTCGCTTGCACCACCTACCAATGCTCCAATTTGAAGGCTGAATCCAAGCAATACTGCAGTTTTCAGACGAATCATTTCCATGTATTCTTCTACGGTCACCTTCTCTCTTT
>JBIKRJ010000241.1:0-3344 GCA_044349205.1 Cytophagales bacterium
ATCGTATTTGCGTATGCTACTCAAAGGCTTCGCCATCAATTTCAGGTAATCTTCATTTTCAATTTTGCGGTAAAACTTGTCTAAAAAAGGTGCAAACAATTCGTTCAACACATCAAAAGAAACCTGATCGTCTTCAGCATTTTCGTATTTGGCATTTTTGTACATGCCCTCTTGTATGAATATTTTCAAGAGCGAAGAGAAGAAAATTTTCTCTTGTAATTCGGCGCGTTTTATTTGCAATTCTTGCTTCAGCAAGTCTTTTGTTTTGGCTGTGTTGATGCGCAATATCTCGTTTACATTCAAAAAACGAGGCTTTTTATCGACAATGACACAGGCATTTGGGCTTACACTGGTTTCACAATCGGTAAAGGCATAGAGCGCGTCGATGGTCACGTCGGGGTCAACGCCGGGCTGTAACTGTATCTCTATTTCTACGTCTTTGGCTGTATTGTCTATTACCTTTTTTATCTTAATCTTACCCGAATCGTTGGCCTTAATGATGGATTCGATAAGAGAACCTGTAGTAGTTCCAAAAGGTATTTCTTTGACATGCAGCGTTTTCTTATCTACTTCCTGAATCTTGGCACGAATACGCACCTTCCCTCCCCTAGCACCACCGTTGTAATTGGCCACATCTACCTGTCCGCCAGTGGGAAAGTCAGGATATAAATCAAAGTCATTACCCTTCAAACATTCTATGGAAGCCAAAATAAGCTCACAAAAATTGTGTGGAAGCACTTTGGTTGAAAGTCCTACGGCTATCCCTTCCACCCCTTGCGCCAAAAGCAAAGGAAATTTCATGGGCAAAGTGACCGGTTCGCGCTTGCGACCATCGTAGGACAGTTGCCAAAGCGTAGTATCGGCGTTGAAAGCCACATCAAGGGCAAATTTCGACAAGCGGGCTTCGATGTAACGTGGTGCGGCGGCATTGTCGCCTGTGCGTATGTCGCCCCAGTTGCCTTGCGTTTCAATGAGCAAGTCTTTTTGGCCAAGATTTACAATGGCGTCGCCAATAGAAGCGTCGCCATGTGGGTGATATTGCATGGTTTGGCCTATGATGTTGGCCACCTTGTTGAAACGGCCATCGTCCATTTCTTCCATGCTGTGCAAAATACGGCGCTGCACAGGCTTCAGGCCATCTTCAATGGCAGGCACGGCACGTTCCAAAATCACATAGGAAGCATAGTCCAAAAAGTAATTTTGGAACATGCCCGACACAGGCACTATATCATGAATCTTGTCTTCGCCCTCTTTGGGTTTTTCGGCATCGCTGCCTTCTGGCGGAAAATTATCCTTGCTCATCTAAAAATCATATTAGGCTTCGAGGGCGAAAATACTATGTTTTGAACGGTATAAAAAAAGCAGACACTCGGGCCTGCTTTTTTCGAAGTATTATATTACACCCTTAAAAAAATCTTTTGGCGGTACAAAAAATAAAGGCTCAGCCATTCGAGTACAATAACACCTAAATGAAGGATAGTTTCGGAATATACACCCAACATGCTCCTGACACCAGAAAGAATAAAGTCGGAGGTATAATAAAAATCGACAAATCGAGTGCCCAAATAAATGGTGATAGAATTTAAACCTATGACTACCAATGGAAAAGCTAAAGTGTTATATCCTTTCACATCGATAATAAAATAAAAAAGAGTCATCATCAATGTAGAAATTCCAATGGCAAGCAAACTGAACGAGCTTGACCACATTTCTTTATTAAAAGGGTACCAGTGATTCCAAACTAAACTGATTACGGTGACTGCACCACCCAACAACAATAAATCACGCATTTTTTTAGCAGTAGGAAAATCGTTGTTTTTCAAGAATTTGCCTACGAAAGAACCCGCCATTGTAATGGCCATTGCAGAAAAAACGTGCAAAATACCTTCGGGGTCGTAGTCTTTTTGATACATTTTTCCAGGTAAAAACAACCTATCCACATACCCCGAGAAATTTCCTTCAGGCGTAAGGACTCCTGGTCCAAAGCCAGGCACAGGCACCAAAACCATTGCGGCCCAATAGGCAAGCAATACAAAAGCAAGTCCAAAATATTGCATACGCACCGAGGAGTAAAGATAAAATATGGTGGCCAAGAAATACGCTCCTCCTATTTGACCCAGCACGCTTGCATAGCGTAAATTAGGAAAGTCGAATGAAAAACCGTTGTTGTATATAATGCCAAAAAGCATAAGCAAGAAAGCTCGTTTGGCTACTTCTTTTTGTATCTTTTTTTTCCCATTATTATTTCCAATTTTTTTATCAAAAGAAAAAGGCATTGCCACGCCCGAAACGAACATAAAAAGGGGGAAAATAAGGTCGTAAAAGTGAAAACCATTCCACTTTACATGCTCCAATTGTTCAGAAAACACTTGTAAGAGAGGCCATTTTGTAGCCTTGGCAAGAGAATGCACTAACATATCGCCTCCAATAATCCAAAACATGGAAAAACCACGCAGGGCATCCAAAGATTGCAGTCTTTTTGTTTGGGTCATCTCTTCCATTTATCTACTTAAATTCCTACATTTAAACCATTTCTAATTGCGATTTAGCAATTAAATCTTCTTTTTGAAAATTGCATAGCTGCCAAAGATTTCTGTAAATTCGTCTTCTTATTGTAGTGCTATGTTTCGTTGCTCATTTTTCTTTTTCGTTCTTTTTTTCACTTTTTCCTGTCTTTCGCAAGCGCCGTCAACAAAAAACGCACCCATTGTTGGAGCTGAAAGACCAGCTCTTTATTTACCATTACTAAAGGACAAAAAAGTGGCCATTGTCGTGAACCAAACTTCACGCGTTGGCAAAATGCACTTGCTCGATTTTTTACTTTCTAAAAAGATAAATGTTGTCACAATCTTCAGTCCAGAGCACGGCTTTAGAGGCGATGCCGATGCAGGCGAGCTAATTAACAACGAGAAAGATGCCAAAACTGGCATTAGTGTGGTATCACTTTATGGCGAGAACAAGAAGCCAAAAAACGAAAATTTACAAGGCATAGACGTGGTGCTTTTCGATATTCAAGATGCGGGAGCACGTTTTTTTACCTATTTGAGCACGATGCACTATACGATGGAGGCTTGTGCCGAAAATAAAATAAGCTTCATTTTGTTGGATAGGCCAAATCCGAATGGCGATGTAATTGGAGGCCCTGTTTTAGAACCACCTTTAAGATCGTTTGTTGGCCTACACCCTATTCCCGTTTTGCACGGCATGACGCTGGGCGAACTTGCCAGTATGATAAATGCTGAAAAGTGGCTGAAAGACAGTGTTTTATGTACTTTAAAAGTGATTTCATGTCTGAAATACACTCATACCACCGTCTATGTCCCTCCTGTAAAACCTTCCCCTAA
>JBIKRJ010000242.1:0-3340 GCA_044349205.1 Cytophagales bacterium
AGTGCGCATAAACCTCAAAGACAAAAAAGAAATTGACGAAAATGACATTCAGAAATATGTAGGAATCAGCAAGGAGTACAATCCTTTTGAGCTGTGCAATGCCTTGAAAGACAAAAATATACTGAAGGCAAATCAGATATTGCAGTATTTTGCCTCAAACCCCAAAAACAATTCAGCCATTGGTATTTTGGTAGTGTTGTACAACTATTTTTCGAAAGTATTGCAGGTGCACTACAGTGCCAAAAAAGACGATGCAAGCCTGGCATCCATTTTGAAAACGAGTCCGTATTTTGTAAAAGATTACAATACTGCCGCGCGCGTGTATCCAGCGCACAAGGTGCAGGACATTATGCACTATTTGAAAGAAGCCGACATGCAATGCAAAGGAGTGGGCGTTTCGAACATTCCGGAAAGCGAAATTTTGAAAGAACTTGTTTTTAAAATCCTTCACTGACCATGTTGTTGTGCAGTTGGTACATTTGAACAGGCTGTTGCAAAACCAATACAGATTTTTTCAGAAATGATTTTATAATTGACTGCGAGTCTTGTGTGTCGTAACATGGTTGTAAGTGGTCTTTAAAATCTTCTATGCTGAGTACGCTCATGTCGTTTTGTACAAATCCATAGCCTATAAAACGTCCTTTTTCTACCATCACAAAGCCATCCTCGTCTACTTTTCTGCCTGCTGTTTTGATTAGGAAAGTATGTTGCCAACCTATACCACGCATGGCTTTTTCTACTCTTTCGTTGTACTCTTGGTGTTCAATATCGCACTGACATACAGGACATTGTTGACCAAAATGAGCTTCGTAGTTGCATTTTTCGTGAGTTTTGATTAGTCCGCTTAGTCGAAGGCAAAGTCCGTGTTGGCTTACCAGTTCCATTAGAAAGAGAACAGCTTCTGCTTCGGTACTAAAGGTGGAAATAGGTTTGTCGTGTTTACCAGCTTTCCCAATCACTAGTCGTATGAAGCCCTTTTGGTCGATGTAGCGATAAATCCCGAAGTTAAGAAGGAAACTTTTGTTTGTTTTGTTGTAGCGCGGATAGTGTTTTTTGATGGCTTCGTTTTCCAACAGCAAAGAGATGAGTTCATTGCCAGTGAGTTGGTAGGTGACACTGTGAATGAGGCTTGCAAACATTCCTTTCTTTTTGCTATGGGTGTTGCCTGTAAAATGTTGTGAAACACGTTCTTTTATGTTGATTGCTTTTCCTACATAAATGATTTCGCCTCGCTGGTCGTGAAAGAAATACACTCCTTGTTTGGCGGGCAACGAATCGTAGGCTGCGCGCGAAATGTGTGGTGGCAGTGACATTTCCTTGCTGTTTCGTTTTAACGATTGCCGAATGGTTTCTTGGGCAGGGTCGCGTTGCAAAAGGGCGGATAGTAATTGTACGGTGGCCTCAGCATCGCCTAATGCACGGTGCCTGTCTTTGATTTCGATACCCAGATAGCCACAAATACTGCCCAAATTGAATCGTTTGGCTTGGGGCACTAGTTTACGCGCCAATCGAACTGTGCACAATTTCTTACGGTTGTAGTCCAGCCCAAGCAGTGAAAATTCTTTTTTCACAAAAGAATAATCGAAGTTTACATTGTGCGCAACAAATACTTTGTTTTCAGTTAAAGCCTGAACTCGCTCGGCTATTTCTTCAAAAACGGGTGCATTGGCTACAATTTTACTGGAAATGCCAGTAAGGGAGGTGATAAAAGGAGGGATAGGCCGTTGTGGATTTACCAAGCTGGAAAACTTTTCCACCACTTGTAAACCGTCAAACACTACTATGGCAATTTCGATGATTTTCCCGTAGGTCGCATTGCCGCCTGTAGTCTCGATATCGACCACTGCATACATGAAGCGAAGTTAAGGAATTCTTTGGCTACTGACGATTTTCGGTAGGGTTATGGCTTGTGCCCAAATCACTGCAACAAGGCCCTTCGTGGACGGTTTTTGTCCATTCTTCTTCGGTAATCTCGGAGGTTTTGACTAAAGTGGGATTGCACCATGAACAAGGTTGCAGGGATTCATCCAATCCCTTGCCCTCGCATTTTGGGCACACATAACCGCAGCCAGCCATTTTAGAAGGTGCTTACCCAGTCGTGGGTGTCGGGAATTAATCCCATCCGAATCTTATTCAGTTCTTCAGCTATTTTGATAGAAAAGGAACGCGATTCGACAGGCGGAAGCACATATTCTTTCCCTTGGTCGCTGATGACGGCAATGGGCGAAACCACTGCAGCCGTTCCCGATCCAAAAGCATCTTGCAATAGCCCTTTTTCGGCCGCATCCAAAACTTCTTCGATGCTTACTTTACGTTCTTCAACTTTCATTCCCCATTCGCGTGCCAAAGTAAGGATGCTGTCGCGGGTTATGCCAGCCAAAATAGAATCGTTGAGGGCAGGTGTCACAAGGGTGTCGTTGATGACGAACATAAAATTCATTGTGCCTGCTTCTTCTATGTAGCGGTGCTCGGTACTGTCGGTCCAAATGAGCTGGTCGTAGCCTTTTTGCTGGGCAAGTTTGGCAGGATAAAGCGAAGCGGCATAGTTGGCAGCCGTTTTGGCAGCGCCCAAGCCACCCTTGGGTGCTCTCACATATTGTCTTTCAACCAATACTTTCACGGGAGCCGCATAGTATTTTCCTGAAGGTGAAAGAATAATCATGAATTTGTAGGTGTCGGAAGCCCTTACGCGTATTTCCTCGTCGAGCGAAAACATAAAAGGCCTTATGTACATAGAACTGCCTTCGGCAGTGGGTATCCAATCTTTGTCTAAAAGCAAAAGTTCCTTCAACCCATCTATGAATATTTCTTTATGTATTTGGGGCATACATAGCCTTTCTGCTGAAAGGTTCATACGCTTAAAGTTTGCGTCTGGCCGAAAAACACGAATTTTCGCGTCCTCACACTTAAAAGCTTTCAGTCCTTCGAAAATAGATTGGCCGTAATGTATGAAATTGGTGGCAGGACTTAAGCTCAGATTTTGAAAGGGAATAATTTGAGGTTTTTCCCAAGCACCGTCGCGGTAATCGCACACCAGCATGTGGTCTGAAAACACTTTTCCGAAGCCTAAATTCTGAAAGTCTGTTTGGGACAGTCGGCTGGAGCTGGTCTTGTGTATTTCTATTCGATTAGCAGAAGTCATGCCCATTTTTTAGTTAAAGGGCTACGAATATAGGGAAACAACATAATTTGACCAAAATAAATAGCATCCTGCCTTACTTCTTTTGTATTCTGGCCATATAAAAACCGTCATATCCTTCCGAAGGCCAAATTTGCTTTTCTTCCAGTAGTTCAAATTCTTGTGGGTGGTTTTCAAGAAAACGGCGCACTTGCAAACCAC
>JBIKRJ010000055.1:0-12428 GCA_044349205.1 Cytophagales bacterium
CTCTTGTCTGATACTTCAGTATCAAATTTTCATTTAGCATCGGCGATGTAAACGTCTATTGCCTTTCGGCTACCAAACCTAATATAGAATGAACGCAAGCACCTAGATTTCTCTGGATTTCATTTTGCCAAAATCGAATTACAGTGATACCCGCTTCTTGCAGTTGCCTGTTTAACATTCTGTCGCGTTGCATGTTTCGTTCTATTTTAGGAAGCCAAAAACCACGATTGGTTTTAAAATGCTCTTTTCTTTTTTCCCAGTCGTAACCGTGCCAAAACTCGCCATCCAAAAAATGGCCAAACGATATTTCATGATGAAAATATCGGGAGTGCCCGTCAGCCGCTTGTCATGTATGCTGAACCGCAGCCCGTTGTGGTACAACGCCTTTCGTAGTTTTATTTCAGGCTTTGTGTTTTTGGAACGAATGCGGGCCATGTTTCGTGAAGTTTTTTTAGAGGTGTAATACCCGTTTTCTTCACAAAATTTTGGGACAACAATGCGTTCTTCGGAAACTTCGTAGGACATGGTACAAATGCTTCTTCAAGTTAGTCACTTACACACTTAAGACAAACAAATTTTTCAAAACCCCACGATTAAAACTACATTTGTGTTTGCATTTTAAACAAGCATGTCTAACGTCAAATATATCTTTGTTACTGGTGGTGTAACGTCTTCTTTGGGCAAAGGAATTATTGCCGCTTCTTTGGCCAATTTATTGCAAGCAAGAGGGTTCTCTGTTACGATTCAAAAATTTGATCCATACATTAACATCGACCCTGGAACACTAAATCCGTACGAACACGGCGAATGTTATGTGACGGAAGACGGTGCTGAAACCGACCTAGACTTAGGTCATTACGAACGTTTTTTGAATACGCCTACCTCACAAGGCAACAACATTACGACTGGCCGCATTTACAACAATGTCATTACAAAAGAACGCCAAGGCGCATTTTTGGGCAAAACGGTTCAGGTGGTTCCACACATTACCGACGAAATAAAACGCAACTTTTACCAGCTTGGTGAAACGGGCAAATACGACATCGTGATTACCGAAATTGGAGGTTGCGTGGGCGATATTGAATCCCTTCCTTTTATAGAAGCAGTTCGACAAACGGTGTGGGAGCTTGGCCACAACTCGGCTTTGGTCATACATCTTACTTTGGTTCCCTATCTGAAATCGGCTGGTGAATTGAAAACCAAGCCCACTCAACACTCGGTTCGCGACCTTTCGCAAGAGGGAGTTTTGCCCGATATTTTGGTTTGTCGTACTGAACATCCTTTGCCATCCGAACTCAGGAAAAAAATTGCATTATTCTGCAATGTCCAAATCAATTCGGTGATAGAAGCGATGGACGCCGAGACCATTTACGATGTTCCGCTTTTGATGAAGCGCGAAAAATTGGACGAAAGGGTGATGTCCAAACTGAAATTAACACCGAAAACCAAAATAGATCTTGAACCTTGGAAAGCCTTTTTGGGCAAACTAAAAAATCCAACTTCCGAAGTGAAGATAGGACTTGTAGGTAAGTATGTGGAATTAAAAGATGCTTACAAGTCTATTGTAGAATCATTTGTACATGCTGGTGCCATGAACGAATGCAAGGTTAAACTTATTTGGACAAAGGCCGAAGATTTGGCCGACGGCGATTTGAACTTGTTGAAAGGTCTTGATGGTATATTGGTGGCACCAGGTTTTGGTGAAAGGGGTTTTGAAGGTAAAATAAATGCCATTAGATATGCCAGGGAAAACAAGATTCCTTTCTTTGGCATTTGCTTGGGTATGCAATGTGCAGTGGTGGAATTTGCAAGAAATGTTTTGAATTTGAAGGATGCAACTTCTACCGAAATGAATCCCAATACTCCCGACCCTGTTATCAATATGATGGAAGACCAAAAGCGAATAACCCAAATGGGGGGCACCATGCGCTTGGGAGCATATCCATGCCAAATAAAAAAAGGCACCAAAGCTTTTGCGGTATATGGTAAAACCGAAATTTCGGAACGCCATCGCCACCGTTTCGAGTTCAACAACGACTATTTGAAACGCTACGAAAGTGTGGGCATGATAGCATCGGGGCTGAACCCTGCTAGTGGCTTGGTAGAAATCATGGAACTGAAAGACCACCCTTTCTTCATTGGAACACAATATCACCCCGAACTAAAAAGTACGGTATTAAATCCGCACCCGCTTTTCGTAAAATTTGTAAAAGCGGCTATCGAATATTCTAAAGTGTAGTATTTCTCTCATTATTTCCCAATACAATGGATCGTAATTCCACCATAGGCTTAGTCCTTATATCTGTTTTATTGTTCGCCTATTTTGCATTCTTTGCTCCTGAACCACAACAAACAGAGCAAAAAACGGCAACTACTACTGCCCAAACCGAGGTTGTAAAACCACAAGAAAAAGCACCAATAGTCCTACCCGATTCTGTATTGCAACAGCAATTGGGAAGTTTGGCTCCTTTGGCCAATGGCGAGGAGAAAGAATATGTGTTGGAAAACAAAGACCTAAAAATCACTTTTTCAACCAAAGGCGGAAAAGTGAAGACGGTTTTAGCTAAAAATTACCAAACCTATCGCCACGAACCTGTCTATTTGGTAGACGAAAATGCAACACAACTTTCATTCGAATTACCGTTTTTGAAGGGTAAATCCGATTTGTACAGCTTTTATTTCAACAATGCGACAACCGTAGTTAAGGGCGACACTACCCAACTAAAGTTTCAGGCGCAATTGGCTCCCAACCAATACATCGAACAAGTGTATTCCTTGGGGAAAGAAGGTTTTACGGTAGGGTATGATATCCGTTTTCAAGGCATATCCGAATTGAATTACAGTCAGTTGGCTACCATTTCTTGGAAACAAAAATTGCGCAACTTTGAAAAAGATGCCGAGCAAAATCGCCTTTCGAGCAATGTAAATTATTATACCACAGCCGGTGATTTTGAAAAACTAAACGAGACGAGCAAAGATCCCCAAAATGAAAAAGTGCCTACTCAAGTGAAATGGGTTGCTTTGAAACAAAAATTTTTCAACACAGCCCTAATTTCACGCGGTGCTTTACAAAATGTAGAAATCGCCAGTTCGGTCGATGAGAACGATGCGGAATTCGTGAAATATGTTTCTGCTAAAATGGAAACCCCCGTTTCAAACAGTAGCTACCAATTTTATTTTGGCCCCAACCAATATCAAATATGCAAAAAGGTTGGAGAGGGTTTTCAGGAAAATGTGTATTTGGGTTGGCCTGTTCTCAACAATTTGAACCGTTTTGTGACGGTGCCCATCTTCAATTTCTTAGAAAGATTTTTTAGCAATTACGGCATCATCATTTTCTTACTTGTGCTCATCATCAAGCTTGCCATGTTTCCGCTTTCGTACAAGTCGTACTTGTCAATGGCTAAAATCAGGGTTTTAAAACCCGAATTGGATGAAATAAAGTCGAAACATGGCGATGACATGCAAAAGACACAGGCCGAGCAAATGAAATTGTATCAGTCGGTAGGCGTGAATCCAATTGCGGGATGTGTGCCTGTTTTGTTGACAATGCCCATATTGCTTGCCATATTCAATTTCTTTCCCAATTCAATCGAACTCAGGCAGCAAGCGTTCCTTTGGGCCGACGACCTTTCGACTTATGATGTAATCGCCTCCATTCCATTTACCATTCCTTTTTATGGAGACCATGTGAGTTTGTTCACCATTCTTATGACAATTTCTACACTTGTGTACACTTGGTACAACAACCAAATGTCTTCTGCCACCATGCAAGGGCCTATGATTGCCATGTCATACATTATGCCAATAGTGTTCATGTTTGTGCTAAACTCCTTACCTGCTGGACTTAGTTATTATTATTTTATTTCCAACGTCATTACCATTGGCCAGCAAATGATTATCAAAAACTTTGTGGATGAAGGTCAGATACGCGTACAGCTTGAAAAAAACAAAGCCAAATTAGCTTCCGAACCTGCCAAACAAAATCGTTTCATGAAGCGCCTTGAAGAGGCAATGAAGCAGCAAGAGGAGTTGAAAAAGAAGAAAAAGTAGGTAAGGATTATTTACTAAGTACGGTACCTAGTTCACTATTTTGTGCCGCCTTTAGCACATCTTCCGAATGGCAAATCACAACTTTTTCAACGCCGTTTTCAATTGCATCGAAAGAATTATCCAATTTAGGAACCATGCCTTTTGAGATTACCCCTTGATTTTTTAATTGTTGGTAATGCTGAAAATCCATTTTCGTTATTACTGAGTTTTTGTCTTCGAAATCGGACAAAACACCTTTCAGTTCAAAACAATACAACAAAGAAACTTTATATATTTTAGCCATTGCCTTGGCTAAAGTAGTCGCTACGGTATCGGCGTTTATATTCAACATATTTCCTTTTCCGTCGTGCGAAAGGGGAGCCATTACAGGAATAAATCCTCCTGCGATAAAATGTCCTAATACAGTTTCATCTACATTTTCCACATCACCTACAAAACCGTAATCCACCTCTTTTACAGGCCGTTTGTTGCACAAAATGCAGTTGCCATCGGCACCGCTCAATCCAATAGCATTGCTGTTTAATGCCTGAAGTTTTGCTACAATATTTTTATTAATCAACCCGCCATAGACCATTGTAACGAGATCCAAAGTAGGTTTGTCGGTTACCCTTCGGCCTTCGACCATTATCGCTTGTAAGCCCAACTTGGTGCCAATTTTGGTCGCAATTTTACCACCGCCATGCACCAATATTTTTTTATGTTTTATCTGAGAAAAATCGCTTAGGAAACGATCCAACGCAGCGGCATTGTCGATTACATTTCCTCCTATTTTTACGACAATTAGCTCTTCTTTCATTTTTCAATAAGCTACCGCAAATAAAACCCTTCTGTTGGAAGGTTTGCCTGAATAAATGCATTTTCCCTCTTCAATTGCCGCATCCAAAGGAATGCAACGGATGGTGGCTTTTGTTTCTTGTTTTATTTTTTCTTCGGTTTCGGGTGTTCCATCCCAATGAGCAAGTGCAAAACCTCCGTTGTTCATCACCTTTTTGAAGTCTTCATACGCATTGACTTTGTGCGTATTTTGCTTTTGGAAATCCAATGCCTTTTGGTATATGTTTTGCTGAATTTCATCCAATAGGCTTGGTATTTTTTCTGTCAACAATGAACTGTCAACTGTAAACTTCTCTCTGGTATCTCTTCTTGCAATTTCGGCTGTGCCGTTTTGTAGGTCACGAGGCCCTATCGCAATGCGAACGGGAATTCCTTTCAGTTCGTATTCTGCAAATTTGTAACCTGGGGTGTATTTATCGCTATTGTCATATTTTACAGAAATGCCTTTTGCCCGTAGCTCTTTTACCCATTTGGCAGCCAGTTCGCTTATGGCGGCCAGTTCTTCTTCTTTTTTGAAAATAGGTACTATTACGACTTGGATAGGAGCCAGTTTGGGGGGCAAAACCAAACCTTGGTCATCGGAATGTGCCATAATCAAAGCGCCCATCAATCTGGTGCTCACGCCCCACGAAGTGCCCCACACAAATTCTAGACCGCCCTCTTTTTTGGCAAATTTTACGTCGAATGCTTTCGCAAAATTTTGACCTAAAAAATGGGAAGTGCCTGCTTGCAACGCTTTGCCGTCTTGCATCATGGCCTCAATGCAATAGGTTTCTTCGGCACCTGCAAATCGTTCATTGGCAGTTTTTACCCCTTTCACCACCGGAATGGCCAAAATGTTTTCGGCAAAATCGGCATATACATCCAACATTTGCTCTGTTTCTTCTATCGCTTCTTGTTTGGTGGCATGGGCAGTGTGGCCCTCTTGCCACAAAAATTCAGTTGTGCGTAAAAAAAGGCGCGTACGCATTTCCCAACGCACCACATTGGCCCATTGGTTTACCAGCAAGGGCAAGTCTCGGTACGACTGAATCCAATTTTTGTAGGTACTCCAAATCACGGTTTCCGAGGTAGGGCGTACAATCAATTCTTCCTCCAGTTTTGCTGCAGGGTCCACTACAACGCCGCTGCCGTCTTCGGCGTTTTTCAGTCGGTAGTGGGTAACAACTGCACATTCTTTTGCAAAACCCTCTACGTGTTGGGCCTCTTTGCTTAAAAATGATTTGGGTATAAAGAGAGGGAAATAGGCATTGGTATGACCGGTTTCTTTGAATCGCTTGTCCAAATCGGCCTGCATTTTTTCCCAAATCGTGTAGCCATAGGGTTTTATGACCATACAACCTCTTACAGGAGAATTTTCGGCCAAATCGGCCTGTTTTACCAAATCATTGTACCAAGCAGAATAATCTTCAGAGCGTTTAGGAAGTGCCATTTATCGTGTGGAGAGTAGTAAGTTTTAAGTAAAAAGCGAAAATGATTATTCTACGTTTCGCAAATCTTCGATTGTTTGGAGAGGGTTGGCCGAGCTGAAAACAAAATGACCTGCGACTAGCAAATCGGCTCCTGCGGCAGCTAAAACGGGTGCATTTTCCATGTTCACACCCCCATCTATTTGAATAATCGTCTTGGCATTTTGAGTGCGAATAAGGTTGTGTAGGCGTTTAATTTTGTTGTAGGTAAGGGGAATAAATTTTTGACCTCCAAACCCTGGATTTACCGACATGATGTTCACCACATCAATTTCTTTGATAATGTCGTTCAGCACATCCACACTGGTGTGCGGGTTGATGGCCACACCTGCCAGGCAACCCTTGCTTTTAATATAATCTATGGCACGGTGCAAGTGTGTGCAGGCTTCGAAGTGTATAGAAAGAATTTTGGCACCTAAGTCCAAGAACTCGTCAAGGTAGCGCTCTGGTTTTTCTATCATCAAATGAATGTCGGCCGGTTTTTTCGAGATTTTTTGAATGGCTTTAATCACGGGCATTCCATAGGAGATGTTGGGCACAAAAAGTCCGTCCATTACATCCAAATGGACATAATCGGCTTTGCTTGCATTTAGCATTTCCACCTCTTTCTCCAAATTCAAAAAGTCGGAGGCTAAAAGCGAAGGCGAAACCATTACATTGCTCATTGTGAAATTTTTGTCAAAAATAGGAAATAAGTTTGTTTGCGTCACGAGGTCTTGTGAACCATAAATTTGCCCAAACAAAAACAAACACTAAACGCTTTATGTTCTTTATTTTGTAAACCTTTATTTCCAACTTGCTTTTCATTTCTAAATACATGAAAACAAAAATTTTTGCCCTCATTCCAGTTGCATTGCTTATTCTAAATGCCTGCAAGAAAAACGAAACAACAGAAGAAAAATCGGCTACTAAAGCGATTCCCCAAGCACAACTCGTAGCCAAAATTGGCATGTTTCAAGATAGTGCGAAAGCCACCTGGAAGGTGATGATGCAAGCCGACGACCAAAAAATTGCTTTTGTAAAACGCTTGCTCGAAGAGATCTCCTACATGCCCAAATACGACATTGTGAAACACGCCAAATTGATGGAAAAATGTAAAAATTTGTACACCAAGCGGTTTGATGAAAAAAGTTTTATGCAATCTGGCAATATCGACCTATACGATGCGGCCACCGACAGTTTGTTGAAAGAATTGAAAACTTTTGTTATTTCCAGTCCAAATGTTGAAAACTATCCTTTGTGTAGCGAGTTGCTGAACGACATCACGGCATTAGACAATGATGTGATAATGCACAGGGTGAAATACGATGGTTGGGCAAAGCAATATAATGCTTTGCTCGACGACCAAAAGGAAGTCTTGGCGAAAATGGGCCCTGAATATGCCAATTTGAAAAAGATGGGTTTGTTTCAGTTGGAACTATAAAGAATGATTTGCCAAAAAAAACACCTAAAAGCTAAAGTTTTACCATATTATAAATGAGAAAGACGGCGACATATCTCCTATTTCTTTTCATAACTTATGTATTGGAAACCAATGCACAAGAGTTGGTAGCTAAACTTAAACCGCAGTATAAAGACTATTTGGGACAAAAAGGAATTGTAAACAATAGGTTCAACAGCCTTTTTGCCGCGATGAAAATAAAGGAGGCAAAAAAACTACTTAGGCTAAAGGAATTGAAGCCGACGCCGTTGGACAATGTCCTTGAAATTCACCTTCAGCAAAAAGAATATGAACCTCAGGTTTTGCAAGCGCTGATGCAGTCGGGTTATTTTGAATATGTAGTTTCGGTAGGCGGAGGCGATATTGAGGCCATGCACTTGCCCAACGATCCATTTGCACAGCCCAACACTCCCGACAACCAGTTTTACCTTCAAAAAATAAATGCCTATAAGGCTTGGGACATTACCAAAGGCGATACCAATGTGGTGACCTGTGTGATAGACAATGGGGTAGAATGGACACACCCTGAATTGGCCAGTAAAATAAAGTATAACCAAGGCGACCATATAGATGGAGTTGACAATGACCAAGACGGTTTTACCGACAATTATATAGGTTGGGATATGGCCAACTTTGACCCTTATCCCGAAGATAGTACTGGGGCCGTAGCGCACGGAACCGAAGTAAGTTCGGTAGGTTTTGCCCTTACAGACAATAACTTAGGCATGGCTTCTATTGGGTACAACTGCAAATTTGTCCCCATCAAAATATTCAAAAACGGGTTTACAAACCCCTATACTTCTTCCAATGGTATCATATATGCCGCCAATCACGGTTGCAAGGTCATCAATCTTTCTTGGGGGCAGTTGGGTGGTTTTTCCCAATTTGGTCAGGATGTAATCAATTACGCAGCATTGGTACACGATGCAGTGGTAGTGGGCGCCACATTTGCCTTAGATGGCGACAACCTTTTTACTTCGCCCGCCGACTACGACAATGTGCTATCTGTTTTGGGTTTGCATAGTACCGATGTAAAAGCAACACCCCAAGCATATCACTATTGGATAGACATGTCTGTTCCCAGCATCGACATGCGTACCGCCGATTTGCGTGCAGGGTTCAAATATACTTCGGGTATTTCGGTGGGCTTGCCCCTTGTAAGTGGTGCGGCCGCACTGGTTAGGGGAAAATATCCTTGGATGAATTCCACCCAAGTTTCCGAATTATTGCGAGTTACTGGCACCAACATCGACACGGCCAAAACATATTGGATGGATAACTCGAATTACAAGGAAAAACTCGGACACGGTCGTTTGGATGTTTACAAAGCCCTAACCGACACCACAACCCCAGCAGTCAGGATTCTTCAGTACAATTTGAAACAAATCAATGGCGATACCATTAGTATGGAACTTGGCTTCAAAAACTATCTTTGGCCTTCCCAAAACCTTGTGTTCGACTTTCGTTCCATTACTGGCGGGTTCGTTGCAGTCGATTCTTCCACTACAGCGGGAGTTGTGAACATGATGGATTCTGCTTCCACAGCTTTTGCAGGCATACGATTGTACATACCAACCCACGCCCCAGCCGACAGCATCGATTTGGTTAGAATTGGAATTTCAGATACGGCCACCGGTTACACCGATTACCAATATTTTTACTTAAACAAAAACGCTGTAAGCCCACTTGTGGTGACCAAGACAAAAAATTCATTCGACGAAGAGAATGGCTCTAAAATTTATCCAAACCCTTGTGCTGAAAAGCTTTTTCTTGAATTGGACGAGGCTGAAGAGGTGACCATTACCGACATAGCAGGAAAAAAACTTTTTTATCAATCTAGCCCCTCCGATTTGGTTGTCGTTGAAACCAAAGATTTTGAGTCAGGGCTCTATTTTGCCCAAATTCAGGGCAAAAGTGGCACACATACCCATAAGTTTCTGAAAAAATAAAGATGCGCGACATAATCGCTGAAATTGTAACCATTGGCGACGAGATTCTCTATGGCCAAATAACCGATACTAACTCACAGTGGCTTGCCGAACAATTGGATTTGCTGGGAATCAAGGTAAAAAGAAAGATTTCGGTAGGTGACGAAATGCAAGAACTATTGCAAATACTTCGGGAATCTGAATCGAGAGCCGATCTAATCTTGCTCACGGGGGGGCTTGGTCCTACTTCCGACGACATCACCAAGCCTGCACTTTGCCAATATTTTGGTTGTGGATTAAAGACAGATGAAAATGTGTTGAGTCATATAGAAGGTTTTTTTGCTCGCCGAAACAGGCCCATATTGGAAGCCAACAAAAGGCAAGCCGAAATACCGAGTGTAAGTGAAGCTTTGTTCAATCGTTTAGGAACAGCGCCTGGTATTTGGATTGAGCGTGAGGGAAAAATCTTCATTTCCTTGCCGGGCGTTCCTTACGAAATGAAAGAAATTGTAACTACAGGAGCACTTCCTCGTTTGAAAACATTTTTTCAAACTCCAATTATATATCACAAAGTAGTGCGTACAGTGGGGATTCCCGAATCTTTTTTGGCAGAAACCATCAAGGATTGGGAATACCAATTACCTTCCCATATCAAATTGGCCTATTTGCCCTCGCCAGCCGGTGTTAAACTGCGCTTAACGGCCAAAGGAAATCATAAATCGGAACTGGAAGCGGAAACGTCACGTCAAATAGACTTGCTGCAGCAGCTAATTGAGCGTTATATTTATGGATACGACGGATTGGAGTTGGAACAAGCCATTGGCCATCTTTTGAAAGAAAAAGGGCGAACGCTTGCTACTGCCGAAAGTTGTACTGGAGGAGCCGTTGCGGCCTTGGTTACGTCTGTTTCTGGCAGTTCAGCTTACTTTTTGGGTTCGGTAGTAGCTTACAGTAACGAAGTGAAAGAAAAGATGTTGGGAGTGAAATACAGCACATTAGAAAAGCATGGGGCAGTCTCCGAACAAACCGTCATTGAAATGGCGGAAGGTGTGCGCCTTTCCTTGGGTTCCGATATAGGGATTGCTACAACTGGAGTAGCTGGCCCTACAGGAGCTACATCCGAAAAACCTGTGGGCACTGTTTGGATAGCCTATTCAGATGCCACCAAAACCATTGCCAAAAAACTTCAACTTACTTCAGAGAGAAGCCTGAACATAAAACTCACCGTTACGCAGGTTTTGAATCTTTTGCGAGAGAACCTAATTTGAAGAATTTAATAATCGCCTAAAGTCGCCTCCAGCTGCTGGCAAGCCAATTCGAGTTCGGCATCGTTTGGTGCCACACCATGCCATTTATGGCTTCCCATCATATAATCTACCCCAAAGCCCATGGCAGTTTTCATCAAAATCACAATGGGTTTGCCTTTTCCACAGGCTTTTTGGGCTTCTTCAATCGTAGCCGAAAGTTTGTCCATATCATTGCCGTCGGTTTCCAACACTTGCCAACCAAAAGCCAGCCATTTGGATTTTAAATCCAACAGCGACATCACCTTTTCAAGAGGTCCGTCTATTTGTTGGCCGTTGTAGTCCACAAAAGCGATTAGGTTATCTACTTTGTGGTGGGGGGCATACATGGCGGCTTCCCATATTTGGCCTTCCTGCAATTCGCCATCGCCCATCAGGCAATACACCAACTGCTTGTCTTCGTTAAGTTTTTTGGCTTGTGCAGCCCCTATTGCTACCGAAAGACCTTGTCCTAGTGAACCGGAAGACATTCTGATGCCCTCCAAATGTTCGTGCGGTGTGGGGTGCCCTTGCAATCGGGAATCTATTTTGCGGTGTGTGGCCAATTCTTTAACTGGAAAATAGCCATACCTTGCCAAAGTGCTGTACCACACTGCCGAAATGTGCCCATTGGAAAGGAAGAACAAATCTTCACCTATGGCATCGGGATGAAAGGATTTGTCGTGTTTAAGAAATTTGAAATACAAAAGGACAAATAGGTCGGTGCAACCCAATGCACCACCAGGGTGGCCACCTTTAGCACCATGCACCATACGCACCACATCGCGGCGCACCTGCGTAGCAATTTTCAACAATTCTTGTTTTTCGGAAGCAATAATGGACATGTTAGACTATGATTTTTTTGAACTTGATATTTGATTGATAAGGTCTTCAACATCTTGTAGAAGCCTTTCTGCCTCACTTTTTGCATCGTTTATCACTTTCAAACCTTCCGATTTAGCTTCGGAAAACACTTCGTGGGCTTGTTCTTTCGAAAGTTTGTCGATGTATTCTTTTAATTTAACACGATATTCATCCAGTTTGGAACCCAATTTTTCACGGGTATTTTTTCCCTTGTCTGGTGCATACAAGATGCCTAAAATCGCGCCAACGGCTGCTCCTACTGCGAAAAATAAAAGATTGTTGCTACGCCTGCTCATGATACTAAGTATGATTAAGATGTAGGCAAATTTAAAGGATTAGTCCCAACAAATGCCATTATACGTTCAATTATTCAGCGCAACTTCAGAAGAGTCAATGTTCTGTACTTAAGCTCTCGTTTGTCCGTTTCCTTTTACCACCCATTTGTAGCTGCAAAGTTCGGCCAGTGCCATGGGACCGCGCGCGTGCAATTTTTGGGTGCTGATGCCTATTTCAGCCCCTAATCCAAACTGGGCACCGTCGGTAAAGGCGGTAGAAA
>JBIKRJ010000243.1:0-3320 GCA_044349205.1 Cytophagales bacterium
CCCCTTTGTGTGTTTGCCTTCCTATACGCGTACTTGCCGATACGATTACAATATTCATCTGTTTAGTGTATGTTGGGTTTAACTCTCGTGTTTGGCAAATTGTTCAACTATTTCATTCGTCTTTTAACCGCAAATGTAGTTTTCGCAAGGTAGGCGATGTTGCATACCCTACCAAAACGACAAGCAAAGTAATTACTCCTCCAAAGACGACCGAAGGCACGGTACCCAAATATTTGGCCGCCACTCCCGACTCAAAGGCACCAATTTCGTTTGAAGAACCAACAAAAATGGAATGCACAGATGAAACGCGACCTTTCATGTCGTGCGGAGTTAGCATTTGCATAATGGTAGAACGCACAACCACGCTCACATTATCAAAAACACCACTCAGAAACAATATACCGAATGAAAGCCAAACTTGCGTTGAAAGGGCAAAAAATATCATGCAGAACCCAAAACCTGCCACACTCAAAAAAAGGATTTTGCCAGTGTGGCGTAATGGAGGATAATAGGCCAAAACGAAAGCCATAAAAAAGGCACCTGCCGAAGGCGCCGCCCTAAGCCACCCAAGTCCTTCAGCTCCACATTGCAATATTTGATCTGCGAAAATGGGAAGAACGGCAACCGCGCCCCCAAACATAACCGCAAACAAGTCGAGCGCCATAGCCGACAAAAAAATAGGTTGGCTAAAGACAAAGCGTAAACCACCTAGCAAACTATCGAGCATAGCAGGTTTTTGAAAAGCAGGCGCCACAGGCGGTACTACAACCTGAGCAACAGATAGTACAGCGAAAAAACAAAAAACGGCAGCCGACAGGTAAGTAAGCTCCTTGCCTATTTGCACAAACAAAACACCGCCCAAGGCTGCCCCAAAAACGACCGCCATGTGCCACAAAGAACTGTTCCAAACCGAAGAGTTGGGATACAAGTCTTCGGGCACACATTGCGACATTAAGCCAAACATGGAAGGAAACAAAAAACCACGAGCCAACCCCGTAATAAAAACAACCATGTAAAGCCCAAACAACCTATAATTTACCGCCTGCGCATCGCTTTTCAATGAAAGAAATGACAAACACAAAGCACAGCCACAAAGGGTAAAAAATGAAACGACAACAATTTTTTTTCTGGAGTATAAATCGGCCATGTGGCCCGCAAAAAGCGCAATTCCAATGGCTGGAATGGCTTCAGCCAAGCCAATCATTCCCAAAGAAAGCGGGTCGTGGGTAAGTTCGTACAAATGCCAACCTACCGCCACTGCTTGCATCTGAATGGCGACTGTGACCATAATTTTGGCAAAGAGAAAAAACCTAAAATTGGGTACACGCAGCGAAGCGTAAGGGTCTTTTTGCATCATATTGCAATTGACACAACAAAGAAAAGAACTCTATTAAAGTATTTGAAGCAAGAAAAAAGCAAAAAGCAGCCTATATACATAAGATTATTTTCATAAATTTAACTGTCCTTTTCTTCGTCCAAATCTTCGCCATCAAACAAGGCGCTCATGGTTAGAAACATCTCCTCTACTTCTTCCTTTTTTTGAATTAGATTATCCGATTTTTTTACGTTGTGCAAAAAATGCTCGTAATGTTTTCGTGCCTTGCGAATAACTCGGGGTGTAATGGCAAATTCTTGGCTATCCAAAACTTCCTTGGCCATTGCCGAAACTTTGACCGAGCCCAAAAGATACAATTTGAAAAGGTTCACAAAATATTCGCTGCAATCAAAGCCAAGCAACGATTCGGTAAGAACGCTCTTCAAAAAAGGATTTTTAGTTGTTTTGATGAGCTCAAAAATCGCTTCCAATACTTTGCCATTGTCCTCTCGTTTCGACAATGCTCGTGCTGCCAAATACTGTGTGTCTTGGTTTTCGGACGAAAAAAGCTCCATAAGCCTGTGGAGCACCTCCTCTCCTTCTACTTTGGCCAGTTTATCGGCCGCCAAATAGGCTTCATTGTCGGTACCTGCTTCCAAAAGGACAAATAAACGGGCTATTTCTTCTTGGCTTTCTTTCATATTGTTTTGTCATTGCAAGTTAGGAAAGTACAAGTGGCAAATAAGAAAAGATGGTCAATCTTTTCTGCTTATGCTGACACACAAATCGTTAATTTGCATTTGTAAAAAAGTAAAAAACCAAGATCAAACGCATGTTTCCATACAAAATATTTCACTCAAAAGTGTTATTTGGCATTGTACTTTGCCAATTCATAGGAATTAGTAGTGCCTTTATATCAGGTTCTGGCAAAAACAATACGTGGTTCAAGATGTTGCAAAAACCCTCTTGGAACCCACCTTCCTATGTGTTTGGGCCAGTTTGGACTTTGTTGTACATTTTGATGGGGATTGCCTTGGGCATAGTATTACAAGCCCCACCCAGTACCATGAAAACCAACGCAATATGGGTATTTGCACTCCAATTGGCTTTGAATTTTGTATGGTCTATTTTGTTTTTCAAGTTTCATTCTGTTTCACTTGCCTTTGCCGATATTCTGCTTTTAGCGTGTAGCATTGTCGTCAGTATTTGGCTTTTTAGCACACTTTCCCAAAAGGCTGCATGGCTATTGGTGCCCTATATCTCGTGGGTATCTTTTGCCACGGTGCTCAACTATGCGATATGGCAACTTAACAAATAGACTCGAAAAATATTTTTCTCTGATTTTTGTTTAAAAGTTCGCATGAAATCTATGAATTTTAAGTAGTTTCGGGGTTAAATGCTAACAAAATGAACAATACAACCCTAAAACCACTTCTTATCATCACCTTGGCTATGGGCCTGTTTTGCACACAAAATGCCACAGCTCAGAAAAAAAGTAATGCTAGTTCGTCCGAAACCTACGGCAATGTGTTGAACGCTGGAATTGGTATCGGATACTTTGGCTATATCCAAAATTCCACCCCTGTGCTTCACGCCAATTACGAATTTGACGTTGCCAAAAGTTTTACCCTTGCCCCATTTGCAAGTTTCTACTCCTACAGTGTTGACTATTACTATTATAACCCCCCTTTTTCCCGCAATTATGGTTATCGCCAAACAGTTCTTCCATTGGGCGTAAAAGGCACATATTACTTTGACGATTTATTGAAATTGAACGAAAAATGGGATTTGTACTTGGGCGCATCGCTTGGCTTTGCCATCATTAGCACCAAATGGGAAAGCAATTACCCAGGCGATAAAAATGCATACACCGGAGCAAGGTCATTATATTTAGACCTGCACTTAGGTTCTGAATATCATATCAACGACCGTTTCGGAGTTTTCTTAGATCTTTCTACGGGGGTTTCTACTATTGGTTTGGCTATTCATCCAAACTAAATCATCT
>JBIKRJ010000244.1:0-3301 GCA_044349205.1 Cytophagales bacterium
ACACAGGTATTCCTGGCGCCATCTTGATTATGCGAGTAGCCTGCAAAAGCTTGATAACAGGATAGGTAGGATCAAACTCGAACCATTTAGAAGCAAAGTTGGCGCTTAACGGGTGTTTGTGGTGGTTATTTTGAAACAACTCACCCCCCATCAACAAATCGAATACCAATGAATTCTTGGATTTGTCATTGTTGTCGAAATTACTGTAACCATACATATGGCCACACCAGTTTACCACGGCACCATGCACAGGTCCCATCAGAAAATGGATGGGAAGTAAAAGGTATAAATACCACATACCGGCAGGAACAAACTGCATGTAAAACAACACATACAATGCTCCCCAGCCAAGTCTAGACATCCAGGTATCGCCAAATGTTTCCAACGATTTCCATTCGGGCAAATCTTTTAGGAACCGCTCTTCAGGTTTCTTGGCATAGTTCAAATAGTCGTTGTAAATGTTTTTGGTCTCCCACATCATTTTAAACAAATTGTTGGTGTTGTGTGGTGAATGTGGGTCTTTGGGCGTATCGCTGTAGGCATGGTGCATACGGTGAAGTATGGCGTAAGCACGAGGCGACAAAAACGAAGAACCTTGGGTAATGTAGGTAAACAAGTAAAAGAATTTTTCCCAAAATGCATTCATAGTAAACAACTTATGCGCCGAATAACGGTGCAAAAAGAATGTCTGGCTGAAAAGAGACAAGTACCAGTGAGCAAAGAAGAAGATAAGAATTATGGTCATTTTGATAGTTTACTTTAATTAAATGATATGCAAGATAAATCAGGAAATCGAGATGAGGAAATTATTTGTGAAGCATTGGAATTCCTTTAATCAAAATACGAACCGATTTATACTGTACACTAAGTCAAAACATGGAAAACATGGAAAAGTTTTAGCCTAAATTTTATACCTTTGACCTCGTTTTAAAAATTCAGTCAGCAAAAGATGAACATTCAATATCAAAAAACAGATAATGTTAACGCTCTTCTCACTGTTACTTTGGCCGAAGCAGACTATGCGCCAAAACTAAAAGAGAAAGTAAAGGAATACAGTAAAAAAGTACAGTTGAAAGGTTTTAGGCCAGGGCAAGTTCCTGCTTCGCTTGTAGAAAAAATGTATGGCACCAGCCTGAAAGTTGACCAAGTCAACCAGCTTCTTTCTGAAAGCGTCATAGGTTACATACGCGACAAGAAACTTCAAATCATAGGCGAACCTCTACCTAAAAGCAACGAGGCAATCGATTGGGCCAAACAAACTGATTTCCATTTCGAATATGAACTGGGTTTGGTGGGCGATTTCGACCCGCAAATAAGTACTAAGCGCAAATTTGAGGCTTTTAAAATAAAAGTGACTGACGAGGTAATGAAAGAAACCCTCGAAAGGCTACGCAAACAATTTGGCAAAAACCAAGAGGCCGAAATAGTTTCGGAAGGCGATTTCATTTCGGGACAATTAAAAGCACATGACGGCAGTTTCGATACCAATACCACGCTACCTCTTTCTAAACTGAACGACAGCGAGTTGCAAAAATTTACAGGCAAAGCCATAGGTGATGTTGTGACTTTTGATATTCGAAAGGCTTTCAACAACGACAGCGACTACATAGCCCACGCTTCTGGTGCTACAAAAGAAGCAGCAAGCCAAATGAATGGCGATTACACTTTTACCATCGAAAAAATACAACATCCTGGCTTGGCCGATTTCGACCAAGAGTTTTATGACAAAGTGTTTGGAAAAGACACAGTAAAAAGTTTTGATGAATTTAACCAAAAACTGAAAGAAGACATAGAGCGCAACTACGACAATGAAACGCGCGAATACCTGAAAAACCAAGTTTACAAAAACTTAGTTGAAACTGTCGATATTGAGTTACCAAAAGACTTCTTGAAAAGATGGATGTTGTTGCGCAATGCCGACAAGGTGACCGAAGATTCCCTCGACAAAGAATTTGGCCCTTTCTTGGACGGTTTGAAATGGAACTTGATACAAGGAAAATTGGCCGAAGAAGGTGGAATCAAAGTAGAAGGTGATGAGGTGCAAGGGCGTGTGAAAAACATGTATCTAGGCTATTTTGGCCAAACCCAACCCTCGCCAGAAATTGAAGACGTGGTGAACAAAATGGTGGACAAATACCTTACCGAAGAAAACGGCAAGAATTACAACCGTATGTTGGAACAAATAGAATTCGAAAAAACGTTAGAATATATACTGGGCAAAGTCACCGTTTCAGAAAAAGCCGTAAGCGTGGACGAGTTCAGGGAAATCGTTTCAAAAGAAAACAATAAAAACTAAATCACAGAACATGATGAATTTTGGCCAAGAATTTAGGAAATATGCTACGCAACATGCCGGCATTAGCAGCATGGTAGTTGACCAGGTAATCGATGCGGGTATTGTAAACCTTACGCCCAACATCATCGAAGAACGCCGCATGAATGCCGTTGCGATGGACGTATTTTCTCGCTTAATGATGGACAGGATTATCTTTTTGGGTACTGCTATCGACGATTACGTAGCCAATGTGGTTCAAGCACAACTTCTGTTCCTTCAGTCTGTCGATTCGAAAAAAGACATCATGATGTACATCAACAGCCCAGGCGGTTCGGTGTATGCGGGATTGGGAATTTACGACACTATGCAGTTCGTAACTCCCGATGTGAACACCATTTGTACTTCGCTTGCGGCTTCGATGGGCGCTGTGTTACTCACTGCTGGTCAAGCTGGAAAGCGTTCGGCACTTCCCCACGCCCGTGTCATGATTCACCAACCATTAGGTGGAGCACAAGGACAAGCCTCCGACATTGAAATTACTGCCCGTGAAATTCAAAAATTGAAAAAAGAACTTTACGAAATCTTGTCCAAACATTCGGGCAAAGACTACGATACTATTTGGAAAGATTCCGATCGCGATTATTGGATGATTGCATCTGAAGCCAAAGAATACGGCCTCATAGACGAGGTTTTGGGCAAAAACTAAAGAAAGAAGTTTCCATTGCAAAGAGAGATTACACTTTACGTTTAATCTCTCTTTTTGTATTTTTAAATTAACACTGACAAAAGATGAAGACACAAGCTAACAATCGATGCGATTTCTGCGGAAAAAACAAAAAAGAGGTGAGCCTGCTTATTTCAGGAGTAGAAGCCAATATTTGTGACCAATGTGCCGAAAAAGCGCACAGTATCGTGTTGGAACATGCCAAACAAGACGCTAAAAACAACAACAATTTTTCATCCAAAACCCGTCTTTTGAAGCCTGTCGACTTGAAAAAGCATTTGGACAAATACATTGTAGGCCAA
>JBIKRJ010000056.1:0-12346 GCA_044349205.1 Cytophagales bacterium
CAACTTTTCGTTTCAATTTTCAAAATCCCCAACCAAAAGACACCATTCCTTTGGTATGGACAATTTCCAACCAGTACTGCAGCAGTTCCGATACTTCCAAAGTGTATTATTATGCAGCGCCCACCACGGCACTGGCTGGTGAAGATAGGGTAGTGCAAAACAAAGAGGTGGAAATGAAAGCCAACAAACCGAGCATTGGCAAAGGTATGTGGACACTGGTAAGCGGTGCGGGCAATATCTCAAATCCTGCCGATCCTAATGCCCTTCTCACGGGTTTGGGCTTTGGCGACAACGAATTTAAGTGGACAATATCCAATGGACTGTGTCCCATTTCGACCGACAATGTTGTCATTACATTAAAAGATTTTTATGTGCCAGAGGCTTTTTCTCCAAATGGGGACAACAAAAACGATAAATTTGAAATACAAGGACTTGAAAATTACCAAGGTGTTGTACTAGTAGTATACAACCGTTGGGGCCGTGAGGTGTTTTCATCGTCCAATTACAAAAACGATTGGGAAGGAACTGGTTTAGACGACGACACCTATTTTTATGTAATAGAAGTGCCAACAGCAGGTGTCAAAAATGGTTTTGTGGTGTTAAAAAGAAAATAGTTGAAAGCATACTTTCCCAACATATTATGCTCCATTTTATTATGCTTTCTACTTGGCATTCAGCAGGTTTTTGCCCAATTGGTGCCGGTGTATAGCCAATATTTGGTTAATCATTCTATACTTAATCCTGCCTATGTGGGTATAGACAATTGTTTAAATGTGAATGCGTTGTATAGGCAACAATGGGTCAACTATGCAGGGTCTCCCAGCACTCGTACCTTTTCGGCACATTCTCCTTTTCGCAATCGCTCACTTGCAGCAGGAATCAATTTTGTAAACGATGTAATTGGGGTTACCAGCAATACACAGGTGGAGGGGCAGTTTGCCTATCGATTGCGTGTGCGAGAAAAATCTAAACTGTCTTTTGGATTAGGCTTAGGGTTGTTTAACAACAAAAATAATTTTAGTGATTTGAATACCAACGACAATAACGACGAGGTTTTCTTAAATAACCTCAACACCACTTTGCCGACTTTTTCATTTGGCACTTATTTTGAAAATGATCGGTATTTTGTGGGACTCTCGTCACTCAATCTCACACGAAATTTTTCAAATACCGAAGCATTTGTGCAGCAGCAGCCTTTTTACCTCACTTCGGGTTATCATTTCAAATTCGGTGAAAATGTGATTGTCACGCCTTCTGTGTTGGTCAAAAAATTGATCAATAGTCCCGTTAATACCGATTTGAATTTGTTTTTTGACTATGTTAAAATGTTCAGGTTGGGCATTTCTTATCGTCAAGACGAGGCCTGCTATGGAATCATTCAATTGAAACTTAACCATCAGTTTCAAATAGGGTATTCCTACGATTATTTTACATCCTCCATACGCAAGTACCACAATGGCGCGCACGAGGTGTCAATCAAATATGTATTTCAGTATCAAACCAATACGGTCAATGTCAAATCGTTGGAATAAAATACTGTTTCTCACCCTGTTTTTTGCGGCTTTTCTGGGTAAAAGTTTTGCCCAGAAAATAGTGAAGAGTTATGCCGTGAAGAAATGGGACTTCAATTCCGATTGGTCAGACATTTCGCCGGTAATCTTGCCAAAAGGTTTAGTCTTCGTATCTAACCGCGAAGACAAGGCAGTTGTTTCGCGAGTTTCGGCGACACAGTCCGAGCCCTTTTTCAGATTGTTTTATGCCGAAAAAGAAGGCGAGAATTTCAAAAAGCCAATCAGAATGGAGGGAGATGTAAACGGTTCTTTTTCGGAGGGGCCTTTAAGTTTTGCATCCGACGGTCGCGCGCTGTTTTTTTCTCGCAATTTGCCCATTAAAAAAGGAATTAAGTCGAGTTACAAAGCGCGTTTTGGAATTTTTTCAGCCAATTTTCAAAATGGCAAAATTTCCAATGTGCGTGCTTTTCCATTCAATCACCCCGAATATTCGGTTACTCATCCTGCCTTATCAAAAAATGGCAATTATTTGATTTTCGCTTCCAATTTACCCGGAGGTTTCGGTGGTTCAGATTTGTATGTGTCCTATAATAAAAATGGCGAATGGGAGAAACCCGTCAATTTGGGTAGAGAAATAAATACCGTGCAAGACGAAGTTTTCCCCCATGTAAATGCCGAGGGCACGCTTTTTTTCGCATCAAATGGACATAGGGGTTTGGGCGGATTGGACATTTACAAAGCCAATTACCAAAATTTCGAGTGGAAGGAGGTGGAAAACCTAGGCTCTACGTTCAACACGCCTGCCGACGATTTTGGCTATGTGGAAAGTTCCGACAAGTCGATGGGTTTTTTATGCTCGAACAGGGATAAAAAGACAAAAGACGATTTATACCAATTTAGAGTTTCCAAAACTACTTTCGAAGACTGCGATTCTTTGAAACAAATGGACTTTTGCCGTACGTTTTATGAAGAAAGCTCTATGGATGTAGATTCGCTTCCACTTGTTTACGAATGGGACTTTGGGTCGGGCGTGAAAATAAAAGGCAATGTGGTAAATCACTGTTTTGAAAAGCCTGGAAAATACAAGGTGCATTTGAATATCATAGACCTCATTACCAATCAGTTGTATATGAATGAGGCGAGTTACGAAATAGACATCGAACCTATTACTGGCCCATATTTTTATTTGCCCGACACGGTTGCTATGGGTACTATATTGGAGTTCAACGCCTCAAAATCACAGAAGAAAGATGCAGTTGCCCAAAATTATTATTGGGATTTTGGCGATGGTACACTGGAACAAGGCCCTTTAGCGGTTCACTCATTCAAAACGGTGGGTGATTTTCCTTTGCGTCTTGGGGTCGCTTTCAAAGGGGAAAATGGGGTTTTTTCAGAATGCGTTATTAAAAACCTCAAAGTGGTCGACCTTTCCAAAATTCAACAGAAAAAACGGCTTGCCCACAAACCATATTTCAGTATCCGAGATAAAAGTGGGAATGTGTACAAAATACAGCTCGTTACTTCTAAACAAAGACTTAGCCTCAATGCATTCTATTTCAAACAGATAGGAAAGGTAGAAGAGTATTACGACCGTGGTATCTTTGGCTATACCATTGGCAATTTCCAAAAACCTGAACAATGTTATCCCGAATTAAAGCGGGTTCGTGAAAAAGGTTTTAAAGAAGCCGTTGTAATCGCAATGAGAGAAAACAAAGTCGTGTCGGGTACTGATGAAAGTTTTTTTGTGAAACTTCCAAACAATTTCAATTTCATACGCATAGTAGCCATCTATGGTAAAGTGATGAACAGCGAAGGATTTCCTGTACGAGCTACCATCAAATTGGAAGATATGCAAACTGGTACGCTGCTCGACGAATTTGTTTCCGACTCACTTACTGGTAAGTATAAATTGGAATTACCTGTAGATAAAGCCTATTCTTACTACATACAAAAAGAAGGTTTTTTTCCTTTCTCAAATTTCATCGATCTGACCAAAGAGAATGATCTTTCAGAAGTGAGAAGCGATATATACCTTATGTCAACTACTAAAATGCTAAAGGATACTTTGGGTGTACGAGTCAACAATCTTTTCTTTAATGCTGAAAACAACGAGCTTAGGCCTGAATCAGAATTCGAGGTAAAAAGATTGGCCAAGTATTTTAAATCACTTCCCAATTTGTTTTTTGAAATTGAAAGCCATAGCGACAACCTCGGCGACAAATATTCAAAAGTAATTTCTTGTCAGAAAAGGGCGGATGAGGTAAAGAAAAAGCTGGCATCGTTGGGCTGTGACCCAGAAAAGATTTCGGCCATTTCTTTTGGGGAAAGCAAGCCATTGACGTTAAATCCGAAATTGCAACACATTAACAATAGGATAGAAGTGAAAATTAAACTGGGGAGGTAAAAAAAGAGCCTCGTGTAACGAGGCTCTTTTTTTATTCGGCATCTGAGGTTTTTTCTGCCTTTGTTTTTTTGATACTCAGCGTCAATTCTTCGGCGTTGTTTTCATGGTCGGCAATAAGCGTACTGCCTTCTTTTGCCACCCCTTTTAGTATTTCTTCTGCGATTGGGTCTTCCAAATAGCGTTGAATAGCCCTATTCAATGGTCTTGCACCGTACTGCTGGTCGTATCCTTTTTCGGCCAAAAAGTCTTTTGCTTTTTCCGTCAGTTCAATCTTGATGTTCATGTCGTTGATGCGTTTGAACAACTGTCCAAGACTGATGTCAATGATTTTGTGCACATCTTTTCTTTCCAAAGAATTAAACACAATCACATCGTCCAAACGGTTCAAGAATTCGGGTGAAAAAGCTTTTTTTAGGGCATTCTGGATGGTGTTTTTCATTATCTCATCCATATTTTCTGATTTTGATTTGGTAGTGAAACCAATACCAGCTCCAAAATCTTTCAAATCTCTGACCCCAATGTTGGAAGTCATAATGATGATGGTGTTTCTGAAATCCACCCTACGACCTAGGCCATCTGTCAATATTCCATCGTCCAATACCTGAAGAAGTAAGTTGAACACATCAGGATGCGCTTTTTCAATCTCATCCAATAATATGACAGAATAAGGCTTTCTGCGTATTTTTTCTGTAAGTTGACCACCTTCCTCGTATCCGACATACCCTGGAGGCGCTCCTACAAGTCTGGACATTGAGAATTTTTCCATGTATTCGCTCATGTCCACCCTTACTAGGGCATCCTCTTTGTCGAAAAGATAGCTAGCCAAGGCTTTAGCTAATTCAGTTTTACCCACTCCGGTAGGGCCAAGAAATATGAAGGAACCAATTGGTTTTTTTGGGTCTTTCAAACCTACGCGCGTTCGTTGAATGGCTTTTACCAATTTGCCTATTGCCTCGTTTTGTCCAATGATGCGTTGGGTAAGTTCTTCTTTCATGCCAAGCAGCTTTTGGCCTTCATTTTGGCCTATTCTGCTTACGGGAATACCGGTCATCATTGCAATTACTTCGGCAATATTTTCTTCTTTGACGTTGTATCGCTTTAGTTTAGTCTCTTCATCCCAACGCATTTTCGCAATTTCCAACTGCTCTTTCAGTTTTTTCTCTGAATCGCGTAATTTGGCCGCTTCTTCGTATTTCTGGCTTTTTACAACCTTGGTTTTTTCTTTAGCTATATTTTCAATGTGTTCTTCCAATTTCAAAATATCGTCAGGAACAGAGATGTTGTTGATGTGAACTCTAGCGCCTGCTTCGTCCAAAACATCTATGGCTTTATCGGGAAGGAATCGGTCGCTTATATACCTGTCCGAAAGTTTTACACAAGCTTCGATTGCATCTGCCGTATAGTTTACATTATGATGGTCTTCGTACTTGTCTTTTATGTTAGAAAGTATTTGAATCGTTTCGTCAACACTTGTCGCATCGACCATTACCATTTGGAATCGGCGTGCTAAAGCACCGTCTTTTTCAATATACTGACGATATTCGTCCAATGTGGTAGCTCCAATGCATTGTATTTCGCCACGAGCCAAGGCTGGTTTGAACATGTTCGAGGCATCGAGTGAGCCAGAAGCACCGCCAGCACCAACAATGGTGTGTATTTCGTCGATAAAAACAATAACATCGGTCGATTTTTCAAGCTCGTTCATTACGGCTTTTATCCTTTCTTCAAACTGACCGCGGTATTTTGTGCCTGCCACTAAAGAAGCCAAATCCAACGTGATGACACGTTTTCCAAACAATACTCTAGATACTTTCTTTTGAATGATGCGCAAGGCAAGTCCTTCTGCAATGGCAGTTTTTCCTACCCCAGGTTCGCCTATCAAAATGGGATTGTTCTTTTTCCTGCGGCTCAAAATTTGAGCTACGCGTTCTATTTCTTTTTCACGCCCAATGATAGGGTCAAGCTTACCTTCTTCAGCAAGTGCAGAAAGGTTGCGACCAAAATTGTCTAGCACCGGTGTGCGCGATTTTTCTGCGCTTAGCTTAGATGAGCCTTCGCGGCCTGAACCGCTACTTGATCCAAACATTTTAGAATTGTCGTCGTCGTCGTCTGTGTCGGAAGAAGCTTGAGGATTCATGCTATGGTACTCCAACAATTCTTTCACCACATCATAGGTCACATCAAATTTGCTGAGCAACTGAGACGGAACATTGTTGGCATCGCGAAGAATAGAAAGCAACAAATGTTCGGTGCCTACCAATTCGCTTTTGAACATTTTGGCTTCTAAATAGGTGACTTTTAATGTTTTTTCAGATTGGCGAGTGAGTGGTATCAGCGTTAGGTTTTTGATGTTGATGGTTTGGCCTGAGGAAGCTTTGGTGCTATTCTCCAAATTTTTTCTCAACACATCCAACGGGACACCAAGTTTTTTCAGCAACGAAATCGCAACTCCTTCGCCTTCTCTTATCATACCCAAAAGGATATGTTCCAAGCCAATATAATCGTGCCCTAACCGCATGGCTTCTTCTCTGCTCAATGAAATTACTTCTTTTACTCTGTTAGAAAATTTAGCTTCCATATCCCCACCTTTAGTAATATGATTCATAAATATAGGATTTAACAATCTACTTTCAAATAATTTGAAGGGCTAATTCGAAATTTTTACGTTTAAGCCTTCTATTAGCTGTTTTTACAACATTAAGTATCCATTTTTAGTGCCAATTTTTCCAATAATCCCGTAGTTTTTACTTTCTTTTCTAATTTTTTTATTTTTTGTGACAGGCTGGCAAGAAACAAGCGGTACTCTTCAGAAGTAGGTTGAAAAGCACGATGGGCAAGTCCTTGCTCAATTTCTTCTATTTCTATGTTTGTCGAAATCGTTTCTTCAGAAAAAAACATCGTGCTAAACTTTTCCCAAATATAATTTTCGGCTTGATTGTTGGGATGAATCAGGTCGTCGGCATAGAATCGATAGTCGCGCAAGTCATCAGTAAGTAACTCGTAGGCGGGAAAGTACGCAACTATTTTTTGGTGTTTTTCGGCTATGTAGTGGCAGGCAAGGCGCAAAATGGCTTTACTAACCGAATTTAGTTCCAAGGTGTCTTTAATATGACGCACAGGACTTACCGTCAGAATGATTTGAATTTCGGGATTGGCCTTCTTTAATTTTGTGAGTAAAAGCTCAAACTGGGAAGTGATTTCTTTGACCGACAAAAACCGCTTGGTAAAGTTCTTTAAAGGCATTTTGTGGCAATTGGCCACCGAATTTTCATTCAAAAAGTACACATAACTTGTGCCAAGTGTCAAAAACAAGAATTTTGATTCATGTATTCTGGTTTTTGTTTCTTTTTGTATCGTGTCAATTTTTTCTAAAAGCTCATTTTTTGAGCTGGCGAGTACTTGGGAGTGGAATTGGTAATGGTAAAATGTGTTTCGTGTTTCCAAAACTTGCGCTTTGTCCAATGTTGCATCAAGGCAGTTTGAGAGGTTTTGGAAAATGGAAATCGGATTATAAAGCGTACCAAATGGATTGGATAACGTGTCGAATTGCAAGCGCTGCAATCGCTTTCCCATACATTCAGCAAAACAAGAACCTAAACTTAAAATTTTGCTTGAATGCGAAATTTGAAAGGTGGATTTCTGAAGATGAAGTTCGGTTCTGAAGTGCATGGCATCTTTTTTGCAAAGCTAAAAATTATGCCATGTTGTGGAAATCTTGTCACACGCTTTGATTGGCGATGTGTTGTAAAAACTCGCTTTTGTAAACTTCTTCTTGAAATTTGCCGAAATATTGTGAGGTCACGGTACGACTGTTTACATCGTTGATACCTCGCGAAGAAACGCACATGTGGGCGGCATCCAACACTACGGCTACGTGATCCGTTTCCAATATATTTTTCAGTTCGTTGGCGATTTGCACTGTCAAGCGTTCCTGAACTTGTGGTCTTTTGGCATAGTATTGCACTATGCGGTTTATTTTCGACAAGCCAATCACTTTACCCGAAGAAATGTAGGCACAATGTGCTTTGCCAACGATAGGTACAAAATGGTGTTCGCAGTTCGAGAAAAAGGTAATGTCTTTTTCAACCAACATTTCGTTGTATTTGTACTTGTTGTCGAAAAGTTTGACTTTAGGTTTATTAGCGGGATTTAGACCGCTAAATATCTCTTTGACATACATTTTTGCAACCCTGTGTGGAGTTCCTTTCAAACTGTCGTCGTTTAAATCTAAGCCCAAAAGGAGCATTATCTCTTTGAAATTTTTCGATATCAGCTCGATTTTTAGTTCATCGCTCATTTCAAAAGCATCGTCTCGCAGGGGAGTGTCATAAGAAGATGAAAGGTGTTCGTCACCAATTTCATCAATCTCGAAATCAGACAGCTGCAGGGTATTCAACAAAATTTCTTTCTGTTTCATAAAGCCAAACTTTTATTTGGTAACGTTTGTCCAACTCATCTGAAAGTATGTTGTAGATAACTACCGCGATATTCTCGGCTGTTGGAATAAGGTTTTTAAATTCTTGGGTATCTAAATTTAAGTTTTTGTGGTCAAATTTATGCAAGATTTTCTCATTTATAATCTTACTCAGCACTTTCATGTCTATCACATAACCCGATATTGGGTCTATTTCTCCAGTTACTCTCACCACCAATTCATAGTTGTGGCCGTGGTAGTTAGGATTGTTACACTTCCCAAAGAGCGCTGTATTTTCCGAATCGCTTAAAGAAGGATTGTGAAGACGGTGTGCTGCGTTGAAATGTTCTTTTCGGAATACGGATACTTTCATCATTAACCTAACGCCTAATCTTGAATTTTTGTTTAATACTAGTCAAAAAAATAGAAAAGAGTCTTACGGAGTTTCTTTTATTCAATTTTCTTGACATTACCTAAAAGGGGAGTAAAATATCGCTATTTAATAGGGGAGTAGTCCAATTTGGATATCTTTGCAAGAATAGGTGTATCACAACATGCGGGTATTAGTTTCTTTTTTAATCTCCTTTGGTTTTGTCTATTCTTGGGCGCAAACTCCCAAAAATATCTTGAAAAAATATCCAAAAGATGTGCAAAAAATTCTTCTGACAGAAGAAAATGTATTTCGCGGGTTGAATTTTGGCGACAGCCGGGAAACAGTCAAAAACAAGGAAAAAGCGCGCATTAGTTTTGAGTCGGATACCATGTTGATTTTTACCCTCTTTTTGGATACCGACGATTCAGCCGATTTGATTTATACTTTTGATGATGAGGGTAAAGCAGATGGTTTTTCAATCATTTTTATTTTGGCCGACAGAGAAGAGGAACTGATGCTTCGGAAAAATCTGATGAAGTTTTACACTGAAAAATACGGCTTGTACGAGATTATAAACGAAGAGGACGAGATTTGGGATACTGAAAAAGGTTACAAAATTGAAATGCGTGATACCAGCGACGAAGCTGGAATGGAAATAGAAGTAGTGTACTATCGATAGGAAAAGGATTATAAAAAATGCCTTAATTGACTCAAATCGTAAATTTCAAAAGTGCTTTTCGCTTCGTTTGCTTGCTTTGAAGGATTGAAAAAAACTTGATCTATTCCGCAGCGCTGGGCTCCCAATACATCTGCTTCCACATCGTCGCCTATCATAAGGGCCTCATTGGTCATGCAACTGGCTTTTTGAAGCGCATACATAAACATTTCTTTTTGCGGCTTTTTGTAGCCAGAATGGCTCGGGGTTGTCACGCTTTGAAAATAGATTTCTAAACCCGTGTTTTCAATTTTTTGACGGGTGATTTCGGCAAAACCATTCGAGATAAGGTGCAGTTTAAATTTTTCTCCCAAGTATCCAAGTATTTCTAAAGATCCTGGAACAAGATGTTTTTTTGTAGGGCAAATTTCCAAATAGTGATGCGCCATGTTCTCGGCCAAACCATTGTCTTGCACGCCATTTTCTGCCAGGGCCATTTGAAATCGGTTTATCCGAAGACTTTCTTTGTCTAAAAGATCTAAATGATATTGGTTCCAAGCCCATCGGTTGGCTTTTTCAAACGATTCGTAAAGCTTTCGAGCCGAGGGAATTCCTGCGTCGTCCATTTTCAGGAATTTGTACAGTTCAGCTATGGTTTCCTCAGAATTGCGTTCAAAATCCCAAAGCGTATGGTCAAGGTCGAAGAAAATATGCTGGTAGCTGTTCAAAATTCCGAAATTTAAAATTTCAGCCTCAATCTTTCTACCGGAATATTGTGTACAATGTGGCTTTCGACGATTTCTTCTACGTCGCTTTCAGTTATGTTGCCATAAAAAATGCCTTCGGGATATACCACCATTGCAGGACCAAAATCACACACATCCAAACAGCCTGCCCTTTGTGCCCTAACCGCGACGTTCAATTTGCGTTGGGCAATCGATTTTTTGAACAGTTCTACCAGTTTCATTCCGGTGCTTTCACCACAAGAGGCTTTGTCTTGACGTTGGTTTGTACAAATAAAGAGGTGTTTTTGGTATTTCATAAAAAGTAAAATAGAGTTTAGTAATATCGGCGTTGTGTCATTTTGTAAGCAGCCAATTCGCGGTTTGTGTATAATATGTTGTAGGTTTCCAGGTCTTTTTTGATGACAATATCGCTAATGATATTTTGCAAATAACTCGATATCAATTCTTTGATTTTTGGTTTTGGGTAGTAAAAAGTCCACTGCCCTTTTTTTCTCACATTCAATAAGCCCGAGTGTTTTAGGTAAATGAGGTGCCGTGAAGTTTTGGTTTGGGTAAAATCTAAGACCAGTTCTAAGTCCGAAATACACATTTCGCCGTTGCGCACTATCAGATTCAATATTCGCAATCGGGCTTCGTCGCCCAATGCTTTGAATAGCTGGCTGGTAAATTCAAGGTCAAACGATTCTTGTGTCATGGTTTGCTTTTCGATTTAACAATTTTTATTGAAAGATATTGTGTGCCAAGCATATTTATGCGATTTCTTCTCCGAGCATTTTGGGATTGAATCGTTTGGCAAAATCCCGAGCATTTGTGACGGGGTCTTTTGTCCAACCCAAACAATTCGAAAGCTGTATCCACACATCTTCAGAAGTGTAGCCCTGTTGCCGCATTTGGTGTATGCATTGGGCATGTTCCGATTTTGATAGTTTGTTGCCGTGAATGTCTTTTAGTAAAGGGTGGTGCAGAAATTTTGTTTCAAGAAACGCATTCATACCTGTGATTTTGGCTAAATACAATTGGGCTGCTGTAGAATGGAGCAAATCTTGTCCGCGTACTATGTAATTGATTTTCATTGTAACATCGTCAATCAATGAGGTGGTTTGGTAAGACGGGACTTTGTCTTTTCGACGCACAATAAAATCGGGCATGGTTTTTCCCAAAGGTACTAGGATGGTGCCTTGTATTTGGTCTTGCAATTCTACAACTTCCTCTTCGGATATTTTTATTCGCCAAGCTACATCGGGGCTGTCCAAGTCAAGGTTTTTATTTAGGCAAATTCGGGTGTAATGCCCGTCAGGAGTATGGTGCTGCAATTGGCTGCGTGAGCAAGCGCAGGCATATACTTTGCCCATTTCGACTAGTTTTGTCAGCAATGCATTGTAGCGTTCTATTTTGTGCTGTTGGCTATGGTGCAAATAAAAGTCTTCGGTGTTTTTTGAGCCGTTTTCATAATCAAGGCCCAAGAAAGAGAGCGTGTCGAAAATATCTTCCAGATGTTCGGTTTTGAAGTGCGCGTTGTATAGGTCGTCGATGCGCAAGGTGATGAACCCATTTTGCTGTTTGGCAATAGCCCAAGCTACAGCAAAAGACAGCACATTTCCAAGGTGTAAGTAGCCACTGGGAGTGGGTGCAAAGCGAGTGTGAAAGATTGGCAAATCCCCTGTTTTTTGATGTTCAGTTCAAAAAAACAAATAAATACCAGTAATCATAATTTTTGTTTCAAATTGACGAGTGAATCGAAAACCAAATGGTTGAATAAAACTTTATGTTTATTTCGTAATCAAGCCTTGCCTCTTATCTTTGAGTTTCTTAATCGCGAATGATTTTTGTTTATGAACCGCAAATGGCTGCTTTTTCTGTGGATGTTTTTGTTCGGTTTTCGTGCTTTTTGTCAATATGAAGAGGAGCTAGATACAACGGCTAGAATCAAAAATAAATATTGCATTGGAATTGGGGGCGGATTTGGAAATATGGTGGTACGCGACAAAGTCATTTCCACTTTTTTGTACGCAGGCGATTTTGTGCCATTGAGTTTCCAATTTGATGTGCGTAGTGATTACAAAAAAAGCTTTTTGCATTTCGAATTTATGAACTCGCCCACTTTGCGCACCAAAATAAACGAGGGTTTCGCCTACAAAGGCGAGTTGGGCGAATTTTTTCCTAATGAAACCGACGGTTTAGATTTTAGTACCTTGAAATCCAAAGCCTATATGCTCAACTACACACTTTTATATTTGATAAAG
>JBIKRJ010000057.1:0-12301 GCA_044349205.1 Cytophagales bacterium
GACTTCGACATTTACAAATCTTACCTAACTGATGGCAATTGGCAAGAGCCCAAAAGCATAGGACCTTTGGTAAATGGCCCTGCCAGTGAGTACTATTTTAGCATAGACCCCGACTCCAAAAATCTTTTCTATGCCAAATCGGAAAAAACCGACCGTACAAACCTTGACCTATACTCTTTTCCACTAAACATGGAAGCCCAACCCGAAGCCACCACTTGGTTGTCGGGTTCGCTGAAAGACTCTGTAACTGGAAGTCCATTTAGAGGTATTGTGTCTGTCATCGACATGACCAAAGGCATAGAAGTGGCCCCAAAATACCTTCGCCCCGATGGTTCTTTTGAATTTGATCTCATAGACAAAAGTAAATACTTGCTTGTAATTCAAGGCGAAGACTTTTTTAGGGTAGAAAAGCAAATAACCCTCAATGGCGACACTGTCATGCACTTGCGCACACCTTCCATAGATTTTCGCAGACTGAAATTCAACTCGTTGGAATTTGCGCACGCAAGTGCTACCATTACGCCCGAAATGTACCGAGACTTGGACCGACTGGTCAACTACATGCTCGACAATCCAACTCTAAGCCTTGTCATCGCCGGCCATACCAACAAAGAAGGAAATCCCAAAGACAATCTTCTACTCTCGCAAAAAAGAGCTAATGCCATAAAAGAATATATTGTAGAATTTGGCGGAATTGAGGAATATCGCATCAGAGCAATTGGATACGGCGACACAAAACCCCTAATGGATGAAAAAAGCGACTACGAGAAGAAAATAAACAGAAGAGTAGAATTCGAATTTTTCAAACAAGACGAAGAATTACCTACTAGCGGCGAATAAAACTATGTTGAAGAAGTTACCTCCCTTTCTAAAAAACTTTTACGTGCTTGTAACGGCAGGATTCATTATCTGGATACTGTTTTTTGACATAAACGATCTTGTTAACCAATATTTCTCTTTGAAAAAAATGAAAGAACTAGAGGAAGAAAAAGACTTTTATCTTCAAAAAACCGAAGAGGTGAAAAAAGAAAGAGAGGAAGTATTGAGCCAACCGCATTTGCTTGAAAAGTTTGCCCGAGAAAAATACCTCATGAAAAAGAAAACTGAGGATGTGTACATTATTGAAGAGAAGTGATAATCTTTCAATTGTTTACTAATTCTACTAATTTTCACTTTTATTTTTCATTTTTCAATCAATAAAACTACCAAAGACTTGCTCTGCTTTTCAAGCATTGATACGTCATATTTTGTCGTAGTGCTGTTGTAAATTGCCTTAAAAATCCATTATGTTAGACCACTACCGAAGCGAAGTCGTAAGACTGGCAAATGGCATGAGAGACATGTACGGCGAGCTGTTTAATTTGACATTGGCCTTGGCATTTCAAGGAGACCTGAAAGAAGTGGAAGAAGCGTTTGAAGTTGGAGATGTCTTTTCCTTTAAATTAGAACATTTGGAAGGCTCGGACGACTCGAATCAGGAATTGGCTGTTCGATTGCTAAAAACCATTGCACACACTGCCGATTACCTGATTGAAAAAAACGACATCACCCAAGAAGAACTTGACGCGAACAAATCTGAGATAGACGACCCCGATGGTTTATTGTTCGACGGTTCGGAATAATTGAACCAAACTCCCTACAAAGAATTTAAAATACCAAGGGAAAACTTGAACGTAATTTATGCTGCACAAAGAAAGCTACGAAAGAGTCTGGACCAACGAACGATTCCGAAAAGACATGTGGATTATATGCATGAACGCCAAAAGAAACAATTATCATGGGCTCTCACTCGACGAATGGTTGGCTCAAGTGGAAATTCCGCGAGATGAGTACGACAAATTGATGGAGGATTATGGGGGAAGTGCTGATTGAATTCTATTGTATTAATATAATTTTATGTATCATCTCACTTCCAAACCCATTTTCTTGCCCAATGTCAACACATAAACCAAACTTTCTTCTGAGGTGTTTTTTAATTTGCCTTCTAAAATTGCCTCGCGTAAGGCATATTTAAGTTTGCCCACCTCGGGCCCTGGGCTTAGCCCAAACGTTTTCATAATGTCTTCACCTGTAAAAACTGGCTGAAAGTTGCGCAATTGGTCACGCTCTTCCACTTCCTTCATTAGTTGTTCTACTTTGTCGAAATTGGCAAGGTAGCGGGCTTTCTTTTCATTGTTTTTGGAAGTAATGTCGGCACGGCACAAAGTCATCAAGGCGTCCACATCTTCGCTGGCTTCGAATAGCAAGCGGCGAATGGCTGTATCGGTCACGCCCTGCTTTGCCAACGCGATAGGTCGCAAATGCAAGCGCACCAATTTTTGCACAAACCGCATTTTCTCGTTCATGGGCAACTTCAATCGGGCAAATATTTTGGGTGTCATCCTGGCCCCCAGTTCCTCGTGTCCGTGAAATGTCCAGCCATGGTTGGGCTCGAAGCGTTTGGTGGCAGGTTTGGCAATGTCGTGCATAATGGCCGCCCAGCGCAACCAAATATCTTTCGAGCGCTGGCATACATTGTCCAACACTTTTAAAGTATGGTAAAAATTGTCTTTATGCCCTTTGCCGTCTTTCTCTTCGGCACCTTGTAGTTCGGCCATTTCAGGAAAAATGATGGGCAGCAAGCCACTGTGAAACAAAAGATTGAACCCATAGGAAGGCTTGTCGCACAATACAATTTTATTCACTTCGTCGATGATGCGTTCTTTCGACACAATTTCGATTCGCTCCTTGTGTTCAATAATAGCCTGAAAAGTGTCGGGGTCTATGTCAAAGCCCAACTGACAGGCAAAGCGAATGGCGCGCATCATGCGCAGGGGGTCGTCAGAAAAGGTGATGCCAGGTGCCAAGGGTGTTTTAAGCAATTTCTCCTTCAAGTGTTCCAGCCCACCAAATGGGTCAATCAGTTCGCCCCAGGAAGCCTTGTTAAGGCTGATTGCCAAAGCATTGATGGTAAAATCGCGACGATTTTGGTCGTCTTCCAAGGTTCCATCTTCCACTATTGGTTTGCGCGAGTGCCGTTGGTAGGATTCCTTACGAGCCCCTACAAATTCCACTTCCCAGCCAGGTATCTTCACCATAGCAGTACCAAAATTCTTAAAAACTGCCACCTGGGCCTGCTCGCCATACAGGGCGGCAAAACTTTCAGCCAGAGCCGTCCCGCTGCCCAAACAGACAATATCTATGTCTTTGCAAGGACGCTTCAACAACAAATCGCGCACATATCCGCCAATAAGATAGGCTTCCACTCCCGCTTGCTCTACTATGCAACGTATGTTCTCAAAAACCTCAGTGTTTTCTAATTCAGAAGAAAGATTCAAAACCGTGAAATATTTGTCAAAATTAGGCAAAGTGTTGTTGAGTTTCACCAATGGCTTTTTTTACTTTTACACACTTTTATTCCCATGTCTAACAAAGAAATAGCCAAGTTATTCAAAATCACTGCCTCCCTATTGGAGTTGCATGACGAAAACCCTTTCAAAATTAGGGCCTACATTGGCGCTGTTTTTTCTATCGAAAAAATGGAGCAAGAAATCGCCAGCCTGAATGCGGAAGAACTTGAAAAGGTGGAAGGGCTCGGAAAAAGCATGGCGGTAAAAATTGCCGAAATCAAAGATAAAGGATCATTTGCCGAATTGGACAATCTCTTGACTATCACTCCGCCTGGTGTGGTACAAATGCTGAAAATAAAAGGCATAGGACCCAAAAAAGTGAAAACTATATGGAAAGAAACTGGCATCGAAACAATTGAAGCCCTTTCTGTAGCCTGCGAAGAAAATAAAATTGCCCAAATCAAAGGTTTTGGTGAAAAAACACAACAAACCATCCTTGAAAACATTGTCTTCCTGCTTCAACAAGAGGGCCGTTTTTTCTATGCCGAAGTAGAGCCTGTTGCCTTGCAACTTCAAAATGAATTGGAAAAAACCTCCTTTGTATTTTCACTTAGTGGTCATGCGAGAAGGTATTTGGAAACAGAAGATGTCCTTAAATACTTAGTAGCAAGCGAAAATTCGGCTTCGGTTTTTACCTTTCTGGACACGCTTCCATTTCTGCAAAAAAACGAAAGAGAATGTAGCCCCAATGCATGGCGCGGAAAGGCTTTACAACCAAATATCAAAGTAGAGGTAAAAGTGTGTCCGCCCGCACAGTTTGGTAGCAAACTTATACTCGATTCTTCGGGCGAAGGGCATTTAGAAAAGCTGATAAACGAAACAGAAACATTAGCTCAATATTTTAGAAAACAACCTTTTGCAACTGAAAAGCAAGCCTACGAATCGCTTGGCATGCCTGTCTTCCTTCCTGAACTCAGAGAAGGTCTTATCGAATTCAAAAACGAAAACGAAGCATCTGGGTATTCAAATCCTGCATTAATCAATTACCAAGACCTGAAAGGAACGCTTCACAATCATACCAAATACTCGGACGGCGAAAATACACTGTTCGAAATGGCACAGAAATGCATAGAAATGGGTTTGCAATATTTTGGCGTCGCCGATCACAGCAAATCGGCACAGTATGCTGGCGGATTGTATGAAAAAGATATTTTGCGTCAACATGCCGAAATTGAGGAATTGAACAATCAATTGGCCCCTTTTAAGATTCTAAAAGGAATCGAGTCGGATATTTTAGGCGATGGAAGTTTGGACTACGAAGATAACATCCTAAAAAGTTTTGACTATGTGGTGGCATCTGTGCATTCAGCCTTGGGAATGGACGAAGCCCGCGCCAACCAACGCCTGATAAAAGCCATTGAAAATCCTTTTACCACCATATTAGGACACCCTACCGGCCGTTTGCTATTACGTCGCCAAGGATACCCTGTCGACCACCATAAAATAATCGATGCTTGTGTGGCCAATGGCGTGGTCATTGAAATCAATGCAAGCCCCTACCGATTGGACTTGGATTGGCGATGGATTCCCTACGCTTTGGAAAAAGGAGCCATGCTCAGTATCAATCCCGATGCACACGACTTGGACGGTTTACACGATATGTACTACGGAAGCTTGGTAGCCCGAAAAGGCGGACTGACGGCAAAAAACTGCTTGAATGCGATGGGCTTGAAGGAATTAGAAAATTATCTAAAACGTCGCCTCTCTTAATAAATCCCCCTGTTGGTATCAAACTGTTCCAAATAGTCGGCTACTTTTCGCACAAACATTCCGCCCAAAGCTCCGTCAATGACGCGATGGTCATAAGAATGTGAGAGAAACATCATGTGTCGAATGCCAATACTATCGCCTTCGGCTGTTTCGATTACTACCGGTTTTTTTTGGGCTACACCAAAGGCCATAATGGCCAACTGGGGTTGTACGATGATGGGGGTTCCCATCAAATTGCCAAAAGTACCTACATTCGACATGGTATAAGTACCACCCGACACCTCGTCGGGGCTTAGCTTGTTGACTCTCGCACGCTTTACCAAATCGTTCACCCTTTTGGTAAGTCCAATCATGTTCAACTGGTCGGCGTGCTTTATCACGGGCACTATGAGATTGCCATTTGGCAAGGCAACCGCCATGCCTATGTTTATTTCTTTTTTTACGATAATCTTATCGCCTTCTACCGACGCATTGACCATTGGAAAGTCTTTCAGTGCTTTGGCCAAGGCTTCGATAAAAATGGGCGTTACGGTAAGGGCATCGCCCTCTTTTTCCATAAACTCTTTTTTCATTTTGTTGCGCCACACCATCAAATTGGTGACATCGGCTTCTACAAACGAGGTAACATGGGGCGATATGCGTTTCGAATCCAACATACGCTCGGCTATCATCTTGCGCATGCGGTCCATTTCTATAATTTCTTTAGCCCCCGAAACGGAGGTAGCGGGCTTTTCGACATAAACAGGCTTGGCTTCTTGTGTGGCTGAAGGTACACTAGCCAGTGCAGCGCTGGGTATGTCTTGCTTTCTTTTTTCGACAAATGCCAAAATATCGCTTTTAGTTACCCTACCCTCTCGTCCTGTACCCACAATGTTTTCCAATTCGCTCAAAGCAATTTTTTCTTGTTTGGCAATGTTCAATACAAGGGGTGAATAAAACTTATGAGAAGAATCATTGGGAATGGTTGCTTTAACAGCAGTTTCGATTTCCTTTTTGGGAACACTCACTTCAGCTTGGGTAACTGGGGCTTGGCTTGTGGGCAGGGCAGCCGAAGCTGTGGCTTCAGTTTCTATCAATGCAATGAGCTTTCCGATAGCAACCACTTCTCCCTCTGCAAATAGAATTTGGTTCAAAACCCCAGCCACCGTGCTTGGCACTTCGGTGTCCACCTTGTCGGTGGCAACCTCCAGCACCGATTCGTCTTTTTTAATGACATCGCCAGGTTTCTTCAACCATTTCAAAATGGTTGCTTCAATAATACTTTCGCCCATTTTGGGCATTACCATTTCTACTAAAGCCATTTTGTTAGAAATATCGCTTCAAACTTACGTCATTCCAACGAGATTTTTGTGGGTTTGCTTCCAAGAACTGTACCAATGAATGAAATTGCAAAGCGGTCTTAACTTAGATTTACCACTGCATTCACTTTGAAAATCAAAACCAACACAATGGACTACTCTCTTCTAAAACAACTTTGCGCCATTCACGCACCATCGGGAAACGAGCAGAAAATGAATGAATTTATATTGTCGTATGTGGCAAGTCATAGCCACACTTGGCAAATACAACCCCAAGTCATTCATGGTGAAGATTTTCAGGATTGTGTGATGTTGGTGTTTGGCAAACCGCGCACTGCCGTCTTTGCCCACATCGACTCCATTGGGTTTACGGTGCGCTACGACAACAAACTTGTAATGATAGGTGGCCCCGAAGCCGAAACAGGATATGCATTGGTGGGGGAAGATGCCAAAGGCACAATCGAAACCAAGCTTATTGCCGACGACGAAACCGGGTTGCTATGCTGCGATTTTCAAAGGGAAATAGAACGTGGCACCGATTTAGTGTTCAAGTCCGATTTTAGAGAAACAGACAATTCCCTGCAATCTTGCTATTTAGACAATCGCCTTGGGGTATTTGTGGCCTTGAAAGTGGCCGAAACGCTCGAAAATGGTGTGCTGGTTTTTTCTTGTTACGAAGAACATGGCGGTGGTACTGTGCCTTTTTTAATCAAGTATCTTTGGGAACAGTACCACATACGCCAATGCTTGGTTTGCGACATTACTTGGGCTACCGAAGGCGTAAAATTGGGGCAAGGTGTCGCCATTTCGTTGCGCGACAGCCGCATTCCGCGCAAGGCTTTTGTACATAAGGTGCTGCACATAGCCCGAGAAAACGAGGTGATGTTTCAATTGGAAGTAGAAAGAAGCGGTGGTTCCGACGGACGCGAATTGCAAGCCAGTCCCTATCCTGTAGATTGGATTTTTATTGGAGCACCTGAAGAAAATGTGCACTCACCAAACGAGAAAGTGGACAAAAATGATGTGAAGAATATGCTAAGAATATATGAAATTTTGATGAAAAGGCTGTAAATATTACATACTTTTTGTGACTGTATATTGACTAATAAATACATAAAATACTGATTTTAAATGGTTTAAAAATTTAATTTTTAATCAAAAAAGCACATGGCAGTTGGGGTTGTCTTTATGTTTTTAAATTAATTTCCTTTAAACTTGCACCATCCTGATAAATCGGGGAAACTATTTTAGTAAAACTTTAATTTAAATCTCAAAAACATGAAAAAATCAATCTTGACCCTCGGATTTGTTTCTGCAATGCTTTTCGGAGCCAATGCACAAGATGCAGCCACTTCTAGCAGCGAGCTAAAAGCCGGCAACATCACTGTGGAACTTAACGCTTCATCTCCTTTTTCAGGTTTTGGTGCTGATCCATTTTCACTAAACAACAACGCGCTTCGTTTCCGTTACTTCTTGAACGAAAACACTGCTTTCCGTCTTGGTTTCTCCATTGATCGTTCTGGTTTTAACAACACCTTTGGAAATGCTACAACTACTACCACTTCTGGTGCTTCTGCTTCTGCAAGTCCTAAGCCTGACGGAACAGCCAATGGTGACAAAATTAACTTCAAGTCAAGCACATTCCAGTTTAGCATCATGCCTGGTGTTGAAAAACATGTGATGGTGTCCAACAGACTTTCTGCTTACTACGGTGGTTACCTTGAATTGACTTCCAATTCACAAAAAGCCAAAGTAGAAGTAACTGCAGGTACAACTGGTGGCTCTACATCAGCACCTAACTTTGATGGTTCATACACATACGAGTTAAAAGGTGCTGGCGTGAATAATCCTGCTAATCCTTCTTTTGATTTTGGACAAAATGGTCAAGTTAACGGTATAACTCAAAATGGCAATGGATTTTTCCGTTTTGGATTGATGGGTGTGGCAGGTGCCGATTACTACTTCACCAAAGGTCTTTACCTAGGTGTTGAAGTAGGTTGGGGATTAACTTCTACATCGTTCAGCAAAGTGGAAATAACAGTAAACAATTCAACTGTAGCACACAAAGATCCTGCTGCTTCAACAACAACAAAAACAGTCGCATTAGACAAAAACAAATCTGGTCTTCAACTCGGTTCATGGGCTAACGCTTCATTCCGTTTTGGTTTCCGTTTCTAGTCTTTTTCAAATTCAGAAAAAAGCCACAGCCTGCTGTGGCTTTTTTTTTGCGCAATTGTCAGAATCAGGATTTTAGGATTAATGGATGATAGGATTGAATGAAGCATGAGAAATCCACAAAATCAATCAAATTCTACATCTTGGCATTAAACTAGAGGAAAATCAAGTAAATCCTAAAATCTTGTAATCTTGATTCAGACAAAAAGATATCATTTATGACCTTGGACGAAATAACCTACAAAATAAATGGTTGTGCCATGAAAGTACACCGAACACTTGGAAATGGTTTTCAGGAGGTGATTTACCAACGCTGTTTGGCTATTGAATTAGAAAGAGCCAATTTATTTTTTGGCAGAGAGATAGAACAAATCGTTTATTATGAAGGTGTTGAAGTAGGCACACGAAGGGCAGATTTTATTGTCGAAAACAAGGTGGTGGTGGAGTTGAAAGCACTGATAAATTTAGAGGATGTCCATTTAGCTCAAGCAAAAAATTATGTGGTCGCTTACGATTTTCCTATCGGTTTACTCATTAATTTTGGTTCTACCAGCTTACAATTCAAAAAAGTGTTTAATCCGAAATATGCTGTCTGAATCAAGATTTTAATATTAAAGGATTGGCAGAGAAAAACATAATCTTGTACGTTTCTGACTATGTGTATTTTACAAGACGGAATAATCTATTAATCGAATAAATCTTAAAATCCTGCAAATCTTGATTCAGACAAATAATATAAGTAGATGCGTAAAATTATCATTGCCATTGATGGCTATTCGGGATGTGGTAAAAGTACCACGGCCAAATTGGTTGCAGAAAGGCTAAATTACCTTTACATAGACACAGGAGCTATGTACCGGGCCGTAACGCTCTATTTTTTGGAAAATTTTGTGTCGCTCAGCAATCCAAAACAAATCAAGAGAGCACTTCTAAATATTCACTTAGAGTTTCATCGCAACGAACATACAGGTATAAATGAAATTTTTCTGAACGGTCTGAACGTGGAAGAAGAGATTCGTAAAATGTACGTGTCGGAACAAGTGAGCCTAGTAAGTGCTATTTCGGAAGTTCGACAACTTCTTGTGGAACAACAGCGCAAAATGGCCAAAAAAGGTGGGGTGGTGATGGACGGACGAGACATCGGTACCAATGTGTTTCCCAATGCTGAATTGAAGATTTTCGTGACCGCCGATGTGTATCTTCGCGCTGGTCGAAGGCAACAGGAATTGTTGGAAAAAGGCCAAGAAGTGGACTTGGATGAAATACTTCAAAACCTTGCCGAGCGCGACAGAATTGATACTACACGCAAGGAAAATCCATTGAAAAAAGCAGAAGATGCCTACTTACTAGACACCTCCCATTTTACCATCGAAGAGCAGGTCGAATTTGTGGTGAACCTCTACCTAGGCAAAGTAATTCAAAGCAATTAGTAAAGGCCTAATCTGAAAAAAGGGCACTCACCGATAAAATTAACGAGCGAGAAATGTTTATGAAAGGCATTGATTACTCTTATCACAACGAAGAGTAATATACAATACCGACCTTTTAAAACTGTCAAAAAAACAGCTTCTTAATATAGCCGAAAATTGCCTACTTCTTTAGCATTGAAATACTATGACAGGGCAATAGAGCAAATAAGCAAAGAAAACAAATGAAAGTATCCATCCGATTTTTTAACGACCATGAAATACGTGCTGTTTGGGATAATGAACAAGCCAAGTGGTGGTTTAGTGTATTGGATATTGTATGCGTACTCAATGAAGAGCATGATTATAAAAAAGTTCGTAATTATTGGAAATACCTGAAAGCCAAGCTAAAGAAAGAAAACAATCAGTTGGTTAGTGACACTACCCAACTGAAATTAACCGCTGCAGATGGAAAAAAATACCTAACAGACACATTGGACAGCAATGGGGTTGTGGAACTAGCCAAACATTTTCCCAACAACAGGGCAATAAAGTTTTTGGATTGGTTTCTTTACAGCGACACAAGCATTGACGGACAAAGCAAAAAGAAGGCTTACACGCTGTTTGAAAGCAATCTGATCCATGAATTTGAAGTTGGCACTACAAAAGGCTTGCAACAAATACATGCTTATTTGTTTGGAGGCTTATATGATTTTGCTGGGCAAATCAGAAAAAAAAGCATTTCAAAGGGTGGATATTCATTTGTTTATGCACAGCATTTAAAAACCACTTTACAACACATAGATAACATGCCACAAATAACCTTTGAAGAAATTATTCAAAAGTATGCCGCCATGAACAAGGCACATCCTTTTATGGAAGGCAATGGCAGGAGCGCAAGAATATGGCTGGATTTGATGCTGAAAAAAGAACTTAAAAAATGTGTGGATTGGAGTAAAATCAGCAAAGAAAATTACATGAACGCCATGATTATCAGCACGGTTGATTACAGTGTTTTGGCTCAACAGATAAAAAGGGCACTCACCAATAAAATTAATGACCGAGAAATGTTTATGAAAGGCATTGATCACTCTTATCACTATGAAGAGTAATATACGATACCGACCTTTTAAAACTGTCAAAAAAACAGCTTTTTTTAATGGTTGCATTTGTTTATTTACTCCTGCAAGAAAAGCCCAAGGAGAAACCTAGAAAGTATTAAAATGTTTAAACCGAGTAAAACATAACAGGAAGGCTTTAAACGCAAAAACGGCTTCTATTTCAAATAGAAGCCGTTTTTTATGGTGGAGAATACCGGATTCGAACCGGTGGCCTCTTGCATGCCATGCAAGCGCTCTAGCCAGCTGAGCTAATCCCCCAGGGGATTACAAAGGTAGGATTATTTTTGAAACCTAAAATATCCTGATTGCTTTAAGAAAAAGGGATTTGTACCATTTGTCCAAAAGATTTTCTTCTATCACACCCTTTTGGGTAGAAGCATGGATAAACATGATTTTTCCATTCTCTACATTTGAAACCAAGCCAACGTGACTTATTTTTTTCGAACCCTTGGAAGCCCCTGTAAATACAAGATCACCAGGCCTTAACTTGTCAAATTCTACTTCAGTACCCACTTTGCACTGTTCATGCGATTGACGGGGCATCTCCATGCCTACCTCGTTGAATACCACACATATTAAACCTGAACAATCTATCCCTTCCTTGTCCATACCGGCATATTTGTAAGGGGTGCCAATGTATTTTTTGGCAGATTGAATAACGACTTTTATTTTTTTTTCAGTGGAAAGCTTGGCTTTGTTTTCTTTGTCATGGTCTGCACCACTCTTTGCCGTTTTGCTGCTTCGGCAAGCCGACATAAAAAGTAGAAAAAGACAAAAAATGAATAATCGAAATGGCATATACAAAGGTAGCCATAGTTGTTGCCTAGGTCAAGTGTATGGAATAGAAAGAAAAAATCGTAAATAGAAATCGCAAAAACCTGCACATGATTACCCAAAAAAAAGTTCCTTATAAAATCTCAAAGCACCTTCGCAATTATTTGATTGAATACGAGCGGGAATACCGAATGCCCATTCAGTATCAGGACTTGTTACGTTTCAACAGTGCTATTCCATTGTTCGAAAAAGACGGCACCGACACCCTTTGGGAAACGGTGCTATTTAGCCAAAACGACATGGAGCACATCTACCAAAGCCTTAAAAAAATGTATGCGATTCTAAAGGCAAACGGAGACATGAGCGTGATGAAACACCTGATTATTGACCGCATCGACTTGTGCATGTTTGGAAACACCAAACCGTTT
>JBIKRJ010000245.1:0-3253 GCA_044349205.1 Cytophagales bacterium
ATTACTTCTTCGAAAAGAACACTGGCACGGTAATAGTCCTTCTTTTCGAAATATCGAATGGCAGCTTGGTACTTTTGTTCGGTAGTGCCACGCTTTTGCACACGGTTGAACTTGCTGCACGAAGCAAATAAAAGCACAAGAGATATGTTAAAAAACAGTTTTTTCATTTCAGAGAGCCAAATATACTTCAAAGTTTCAAGTTTGAAGACCATTGTTTGTATTTTAGGAGTTTGTAAACAACTACGAACTACGAACTTTAAAACTCTAAACTTTTAAACTTTAAACTATTATGTTAATATCCTTACTGGGCTGGGCTTTCGTCATTTCTTTGGCATACTATGCCTTTAGAAAACAGTCCCTCACCACTTGGATAATTGTTTCCATGTTTATCGGAATAAAGATTGGGTACGATTTCCCTGCTTTTTCGCTGCATTTGAAAGTCGTGAGTCAGATTTTTTTACGATTGATAAAAACCGTGATAGCGCCTTTGCTTTTCGCTACTCTTGTGGTGGGCATTGCTGGTCATTCCAATTTGAAACAAGTGGGCAGGCTAGGGTGGAAGTCGCTACTATATTTCGAGATAGTAACTACCTTGGCGTTGTTCATAGGCTTATTTGCCATCAACTTTACTGGTGCCGGCATTGGGATAGATTTGCCCGAAAACACACAAAACAACGAAATAGCGCAAGTGCCGAGTCAAACATTTGAAGAGGTGCTGTTGCACATTTTTCCTGAAAATATTTCAAAAGCCATATTTGAAGGGCAAGTTTTACAAATCGTCGTTTTTTCCATTTTGTTTGGAATAGGCTTGGCCATGCTCGGCGAAAGGCACAAGCGACCCATGTTGGATTTTTGCGAAAGCTTGTCGGAAGTCATGTTCAAGTTTACATCACTTGTGATGTATTTGGCTCCTTTTGCGGTAGGTTCGGCCATTGCCTATACAGTGGCCAACATGGGTTTGGGTATTTTGGTCAATTTATTTCAACTATTGGCTACGCTTTATATGGCATTGCTGTTTTTTTTGGTTTTTGTGTTGCTGCCCATTGCTTTTTTGTACAAAATCCCTGTTTTCAAATTTTGGAAAACTATTTCGGAGGCAGTCGCTTTGGCTTTTGCCACTACAAGTTCTGAATCGGCTATGCCCAAGGCTATGGCGGCGCTCGAGCGTTTTGGCGTCCCGCGCAAAATAGTGTCTTTTGTTTTGCCTTTGGGCTACAGTTTTAATTTAGACGGCACTACTCTTTACCTATCGCTTGCCTCGGTTTTTGTGGCACAATCGGCTGGTATTCAACTTACTTGGGGGCAACAACTTGCCATGGTTTTTACCTTGATGATTACGAGCAAAGGAGTGGCCGGAGTGCCACGAGCGTCTCTTGTCATTTTGTTGGGAACGGCTTCCTCTTTTGGACTACCCACCGAACCTATTTTTATCATTTTGGGCATAGACGAACTCATGGACATGGCACGCACCAGCGTAAATGTGATTGGAAACTGCTTGGCCACCGTGGTAATTGCCAAATCGGAAGGGGAGTATGTGAGCCCTGAATAAAAACATTGCTAAAGGGTGTGCACACTTTCTATATCTTTGTCGCTCACAATACAATTGCATGGAACTTAAAGACGACTTACAAAAATTTAGCTACGCTATAGGCATAAGCGTGGCACAAAACCTGCAACAGCAAGGAATAGAAGAAATTGACACACAGGCTATTGCTGCCGCTTTTTCGGATAGTTTTTCAGGGCAAGTAAAATTGAATCCTCAAGAGGCTCAGCAGCTTATCCAGAAATTTTTTTCAAAAGCTTCTGAATCGAAACATCAATTGAATATAGAACAGGGAAAATCTTTTTTGGAAGAAAACCGTCAAAAAGTAGGTGTCGTAACCCTGCCAAGTGGATTGCAATACACGGTGTTGAAAGAGGGGACAGGCAGCAAGCCCAAAGCCACCGATACGGTGAAAACGCATTATCATGGCACATTGCTGAACGGGGAAGTTTTTGATAGCTCGGTTCAGCGCGGACAGCCCGCCACATTTCCAGTTAACGGGGTCATACAAGGTTGGGTCGAAGCCTTACAACTAATGCCTGTGGGTTCCAAGTGGCGCTTGTTTGTGCCTTATCATCTTGCCTACGGCGAAAGAGGGGCGGGTGGTAAAATAGGACCTTACTGTACTCTAATATTCGAGGTGGAACTTTTGGGTATTGAGGGTTGACAGAAAATCAGCCCTCTTTAATTATCTGAAAATACCTTCACAAATACCTCTCAGAAAGAGAGCACATTCTTTCTCCCGTTCAAACATACCCATGTGGCCCGTTTCTGCCAAAAACAACACATGACTTTCGTCGGCCAGGTGACATTGTGCCAAACTTCTTTCCAATGGCACTGCTGTATCTTCCTTGCCCACAATAAAGCCCACGGGAATCTTCATGTTTTGCAACAAGGTGGTTTGGTCTTTGCGGTCGCGCATAGCCAGTGTCGTATCTACCACCACCGAAAGCTGTGTTTTTTTCGCTATTTGCAACACCTTTTCAATGTCATTTTTTAATAGAGCCCTTCTTTTGTGAAAAAAAAGTCCTGGGACAAAGGGGTTACAGAAAGCTTCTACGCCATGTTTTTTTACGTATTCAATAGTTTTGTTTCTATTTTCTTTTTTTTCGGGAGTGTCTTCAAAAGCGGTTGAGTGAAAAAGGCAAATACCCGCTACTTTTTCGGGGAAAAGCTCGGCATAAGACAGTGCCACATAGCCTCCTAAAGAATGGCCTACCAACACAATTTTTTCTAAGTGTAGGTTATCGATGGTTTTTTTCAAGCATCTTGCCATTGCAGGAATAGAACATTCTTTTTCTAGGATAGGCGAATCGCCAAAGCCAGGCAAATCGACACAAACAGTCTGAAAATTGGGATGGAAGTATTTTTTAAAATAGGTCCAAATCTCTTTTGTTTCGCAAAATCCGTGAATGAATACTATCGGATTCCCAATTCCTTCTATTGAGTAAGCAAGCAAGTGCGACATTTTATGAAAAGATGTTCAATGGTTGGTAAATTTTTGGAAATATAGAGAGTAATCGCGATTGCAATGGACACGAGGTGGTTTTAATTCATGTGGGTGGTGGCAAGCTGTTTGTTAAAACAAGCAATCCAATTAATTTTGCGACCCTAAATTGTACCCTCAAAAATGAAAATTTGGAAATTCGGAGGAACCTCGGTAGGCGCTCCTGAAAGAATGCACGCCATAGCCAAGCTTATAAGCGATGG
>JBIKRJ010000246.1:0-3240 GCA_044349205.1 Cytophagales bacterium
GCAATGGGGCGAAACGTATACTAGACCAAACATTTTCATGAGGGAACAAACTGCGGTTTGTTCCCTTTTTGAAATCAATTTAAATAAGTAAACACTTGTCATGTATGTTTTTAACTAAAATAAAATCAGCAAAATGTTAAAGTCGGTAATAGGCGTGTACGAAACCCACGATGCAGCTATAGAGGCTTTGCAAGAATTGCGAAATGCACATTATCCGTTGAAAAATATTTCTTTGTTGGGCAATGCCTATCGCGACGAGGATAAGATGGAGTTGAAACCAAATATTCTGAAAGATATAGGATTTAAAATTGGTTTATTGTCGGGTGTCGCCCTGTCGTTCCTTACAGGCGTAGGTATTTTTTTGGTACCGGGTTTTGGTTTTTTGTATGCAGCAGGGGCTGCAGTGGCATTGGCGGCAGGTTTGGGCGTAATGTCACAAGGTTTGGCGGCTTTGTGGACAGCCTATGGCGTACAAACGGAAGATGCCGCACGCTACGACCAACATTTGAAAGAAGGAAGATGGATGTTGGTGGCCGAAGGCGAAGATTCACAAGTGAAAAAAGCGCGCCAAGTATTGGAAGCACATGCCAAGCACATGCACTTAGGCTCCCATTGATTATTTGGTCGGTACAAATTCCAAAGAAATGGAATTGACACAGTGCCTTGTATTCTTAGGGGTTAATCTTTCGCCTAAAAAAACATGTCCTAAATGACCATTGCAACGCGCGCACACTATTTCGGTGCGGCGGCCATCGGCATCGGGCACTCTTTTTACCGCACCTTTTATTTCGTCGTCGAAGCTTGGCCAACCACAGTGTGAGTCAAACTTGTTTTCTGAATTGTATAAAGGTGCTTTGCATCGCTTGCATACATAAATGCCTTGGGCTTTGTTGTGCAAATATTTTCCTGTGCCAGGGTATTCGGTGCCTTTGTGCAAAATGACCCTTTCTTCTTCGGGGCTTAATGGCGAAAGGCTGAATTTTTCTTGATTGTTTTCCATCTTTTTGGTGGTTGATTGAGCATAAAGCCCAACTTGAATGAGCGATGCGAGAGTAAGGCTACACACTATTTTGTAAACACTTTCGCAGATTATTTGTTTTTTCATAACGAGTGGATTGGTTTGATCTTCCTAGTGAAACGAGGCATTGATTTGTTTGCTTTGAACTCATAACCCTTTCTCTTAAGTTTGTGTTTGCCTTCTAACAATACCTTTCCTTTTATGAGAGATTTTATTTCCTACTCCGAGCCTTTTTCATATCGACACATAGGCCCAGATGGTGAAGAACTTGCCCAAATGCTGAAACAAGTTGGGGTAGAAAACATAGACCAGCTAATCAGCGAAACGATTCCCTCGCACATTCGTTTGCAATCTCCCTTAAACTTGCCAAAGGCGCAAACCGAAAATGAGTTTTTGCAAAATTTCAAATTAATAGCCTCGAAAAACAAACTTTTTCGTTCGTTGATTGGAATGGGGTATTACGATACGGTGGTGCCCAAAGTGATTTTACGCAACATCATGGAAAATCCAGGTTGGTACACTGCCTACACTCCATACCAAGCCGAAATTGCACAAGGTCGTTTGGAAATGTTGTTGAACTACCAAACCATGGTTTGCGACCTCACAGGCATGGAAATTGCCAATGCTTCTTTGCTCGACGAAGCCACTGCCGCAGCCGAAGCGGTGGCACTTTTGTATAGCGTAAGGCCAAAAAACAAATTAAAAGCCAATAAGTTACTTGTCTCTGAATTGTGTTTTCCCCAAACCATCGATTTGCTGAAAACCCGTACCGAACCACTAGGGCAGGAGCTGGAAATAGGTAGCCATTCGCTTTTTAACCTAAACGACGAGCCTGTTTTTGCCATTGTGCTTCAATACCCTGCCTCCGACGGAGCGCTATACGATTACAGCCACCTGATACAAGAGGCACATACCAAAGGCATTCGGGTTATAGTCGCAACCGACCTGCTAAGCTTAACCTTACTTACCCCGCCAGGCGAAATAGGAGCCGACGTGGTAGTGGGTAGTTCGCAGCGTTTTGGTGTACCACTGGGTTATGGCGGGCCACATGCCGCTTTTTTTGCCACCAAAGACGAGTTCAAACGCAATATGCCTGGTCGCATCATTGGTGTTTCGGTAGATGCCGAAGGAAATAAGGCTTATAGAATGGCCTTGCAAACTAGAGAACAACACATTCGTAGGGAAAAAGCCACATCCAATATATGCACGGCACAAGTGCTTTTGTCGGTTATGGCTGCTGCCTATGCAGTATATCATGGCCCTGCCAATCTTAAAAAAATAGCACAGCGCGTACACGGACTCACCGTTTTGGCTGCCAAAGCATTGAGCCAACTAGGTTATAAGCTTGAAAACCTTTATTATTTCGATACGCTGAAAGTGCGGGTAGATGGTCATTTGGAAGCCATAAGGCAGAAAGCCTTGGAGGCAAATTTCAATCTTCGTTTTTACCCCGATACTTTTGTGGGCTTCTCTTTCGATGAGGTTACTTCGTTGGACGAAGTACTGAAAGTGGTCAATGTGTTTGCTTCTGTTTTAGGCAAAAAATTGAATGAGGCCGAATTACATTCCTTGACCGAAAACTTAAGCCCTGAAATTCCTCTTACCCTTCAACGCAGCACCCCATATCTTTCGCATACCGTTTTCAATAGCCACCACGCCGAACATAGCATGTTGCGTTATTTGAAGTCTTTGGAAAACAAAGATTTGAGTATGGTACATAGCATGATTTCTTTGGGATCTTGTACCATGAAGTTGAATGCTACGACCGAAATGATTCCGGTTACTTGGCCTGAGATAAACGCACTTCATCCTTTTGTTCCCCTGGATCAAACCAAAGGGTATGCCGAAATCATAAGCAACTTGGAAAATTGGCTTGAAGAAATCACGGGTTTTGATGCTGTTTCTTTACAACCCAACTCGGGTGCACAAGGCGAATATGCAGGTTTGATGGTGATAAGGGCGTATCACAGAGCCAATGGCGATATCCACCGCAACATTGCCCTTATTCCTTCTTCGGCACATGGCACCAATCCTGCTTCAGCAGCCATGGCAGGTATGAAGATTGTGGTTACAAAATGCGACGAAAAGGGAAACATCGATTTGACCGATTTGCGCGCCAAGGCCGAGCAATATAAGCACGAACTTTCCTGTTTGATGGTAACCTATCCCTCTACACATGGCGTATTCGAAGAAGCTATCAACGAAATATGTGCCATTATTCA
>JBIKRJ010000248.1:0-3194 GCA_044349205.1 Cytophagales bacterium
CGTGTAGTAACTAAGGCCCCTGGCAAGCGATGGGTCAAAAACAAGATGGTGATTTGGAATGTTGATTTCTAAATAATCGAATACTTTTTCCAATTCCGACAAACCCTCCAAACCCACACTTGAATGCAAAAGATACTTTCTCAAATGACTTATATTCTGCAGGTTATTACCTTTAGATTGCAATATTTCGGAAAGTTTGGAAATGGAATTTGAGGCTAAACCTTTTTCCAATAATTCTTTTTCAACCCCTTCTTTTCCAATTTTATCTAGCTTGTCGATAGCGGTGCAAATGAGCGATTCTTTGCCATTTTCGCCTATGGCCTCGGCAATCCCCGAGAGTATTTTCCTGTTGTTTATTTTGATTGCAAAATTTTGGATTCCCAATCCTTTCATCACTTCGTGCGCCATTTCCATCAGCTCCATTTCGGAAAGTAAAGAATTGGTACCCACCACATCGGCGTCGCACTGGTAAAACTCGCGATAGCGCCCTTTCTGAGGTCTATCAGCACGCCAAACAGGCTGTATTTGGTATCGTTTGAAGGGAAATACTATCACGTGGCGGTTCATGGCCACATATCGGGCAAAAGGAACTGTAAGATCGTAACGCAAGGCCTTTTCGGCTATTTCGTGTGTCAATTTTTTGTAGTCTTTCCCTTCTAGCGAAACATTGTCCAAATAATTGCCCGAATTCAATATTTTGAACATTAGCTGGTCGCCTTCCTCGCCATATTTTCCCGAAAGCACCGAAAGCTGTTCGATAGCAGGAGTTTCTATGGGCTGAAAACCGTGTTTTCTGAATACCTGCCTGATTACCTCTAAAATAAACAAACGCTTGTTCATTTTTTCGGGCCCGAAATCGCGCGTACCACGCGGTATAGAGGGTTTTTCAGTTGCCATTTTCTCTTAAAATAAAAAAGCCTTTCAGGCATTTGCTGAAAGGCTTCCTTTGTGCGTATGCCAATATTTATGCTAATCCGTTTACGTGGAGCGCAAGTTTTGATTTTTGATTAGAAGCGTTGTTTTTGTGGATGATGTTGTTTTTAGCCAACTTATCTACAAGAGCAGTTACTTTAGCTAGCAATTCAACACCTTCGGTTTTGGTTTTGGTAGCCAAAAGCCTTTTCACAAAAGTGCGAGTTGTTACCAATTGGTATCGGTTGCGAAGTCTTTTTGCTTCGTTTGAACGTATTCTTTTTAAAGAGGATTTATGATTTGCCATTGCTCGTTTTTCAAAAGAGGTGCAAATATACGCTTTAGCCTGAATTGTGCAAACAAAGTATCGAATAAATCACATCGAGGTTTGAAGTTATTTGCCGTTATTGACACAATGTTGCATCTTTACATCCACTTCTCATGGAATTAGCACAAAAAAATTGGTTCGAAAATTGGTTCGAATCGCCGTATTACGACTTGTTGTACAGCAAACGCAACGAAGAGGAAGCCTCTAATTTCATCGACAAACTCCTACAAAATATTCCCGACTTACACGGCCCTGTTTTGGATTTGGCTTGCGGAAAAGGCCGCCATGCAGTGCACATGCATCGCAAAGGTTTTGAAGTAACAGGCACCGATCTTTCAAAAAGAAGCATCGAAGAAGCAAGAAAACACCAAGCACCCGGACTTGAGTTTTTTATTCAAGACATGCGCAACCCGCTGACAAACAAAAAATTCGGCCTTATTCTAAACCTTTTCACCAGCATTGGGTATTTCGACGATGTACAAGACAATCTAAAAGTGCTAAATGCTGTAAAAAACATGCTGCAGCCGAATGGCACTTTTGTATTGGACTTCCTAAATAAAGAAAAAGTAATTTCGACACTTGTAACCAATGAGGAAAAACATTTTGAAAGAGTCAACTTTCTGATAAAGAGAAAAATAGAGCATAATTTTGTGATTAAAGACATCTATTTGAAAACAGAAAAAGAGCGCGCCCACTTTCAAGAAAAAGTTTACCTATTTCGCATGGAAGAATTACAAGAAATGCTGGCCAAAGCAGGGATGCACGTGCGCAAAACCTATGGCGATTACCACTTAAACCCTTTCAACGAGCACCTTTCGGACCGAACAATAATTATTGCGAGTCATTAATTCCTGAATTACATGTGGACTAATTTTTTTCTGCTTTTTCTGCTTACACTTTCGCCGCTTGCGCTGTTTTCTTTTTTGCCCAAGGAAAATCAAAAACTCTTCAAGTTGGTGTTGTCTTTTAGCGGCTCTTATTTATTCTCACTCACGCTTTTACATATTTTACCCGAAATTTACACCAACGCCACCAACCCACTTTTGATAGGAGTTTTCATTCTGATGGGCTTTTTCCTGCAACTCATCTTATCTTTTTTCGCACAAGGTGTCGAACATGGCCATCTACACCACACTCACAAGCACGACCTTGATTTACCGCTTTCGATAGTACTTTCCATTTCTTTACATGCCTTTTTGGAAGGCAATATGCTCATACATCCTTTCCACCAGCACGACACCTCGGACAATGCCAGTTTGATGGTCGGATTGATTCTGCACAAAATACCTGAAGCTTTTGCCCTACTCAGCATCCTTTTTGGGTACCATACCAAAAGAATGTATGCACTTGTCGTTTTTGTAATTTATGCCCTGCTGAGCCCGCTAGGCATGATGACTGGGAATTATGCGTATTTGATGGAATGGCTTACCCCCGCTACTATGGGCTATGTTTTCGCGCTCATTGCAGGAAATTTTATGCACATTTCTACCATCATCTTTTTTGAATCAAGCCCAAGACACGAATTGAAAACCGCAAGCACTATGGCAAAAATTATAGGTGCCATTTGTGCCGTAGCATTCGAACTAAGCACCTTTTAAAATTTGCATTGCCATGGCAAAAATTAAAATCATATTCATCATCAACCCCATTTCGGGCGGAAGAAAAAAAGACCATATTCCAGCCCTCATTTCCAAGCACTTAAACAATCAAAAATTTGATTTTTCATTTGAATTCACTGAATACAAAGGGCATGCTGCCGAACTTTCAGGGAGTGGAGATGCCGAATATTACATAGCAGCAGGGGGCGACGGCACACTGAACGAAGTGGCAAGCAAACTCATACACTCATCGTCAGGAATGGGTATTTTGCCTCTGGGCTCTGGCAACGGCTTGGCAAGGCATTTGGGCATCGAGATGAATACCGCAAAAGCCATCGAGCAACTGAATACTGCTA
>JBIKRJ010000058.1:0-11810 GCA_044349205.1 Cytophagales bacterium
TGCCCCTCCAGCTATATTGGCTGGCATTCCTAGCCTAATGGAAGAAACCTACATGGTATCGCAATTCAATATCAATAATCCACAAAGCATTGGGAGCCTACTTTCGAAAGAAGGATACAATAGTTCATTTTATCATGCCGGTAAAAATGGGACAATGAGCTTCGACAATTTCATTTCCCTTTCGGGCATGGGCAGTTATTATGGGCTTAACGAATACCCCAACAAAAATGATTATGACGGCAAATGGGGAATTTTCGATGAACCCTATTTGCAATATTATGCCAACGAACTAAGTGAAAAAAAGACCCCATTTATCAGTACTATCTTTACGCTCTCATCTCATCATCCCTACACTGTACCTGAAAAGTATCGATTAACACTTCCTCATGGCTCTTTGCCCATTCATCACAGCATTGCCTACACCGACAACTCCTTGCGTCTTTTCTTCCAAAAAGCAAAAAAACAGGCTTGGTATGCAAATACCCTCTTCGTCATCACTGCCGACCATACTTCAGACAGCGAGAATCCTGCTTATCAAACTACACTTGGGCGTTTCGAAATCCCTTTCATCTTGTTTGCACCCAACGATACCACTTTGAAAGGCAAAAGAAAAAATGTGGTACAACAATCGCTTTTAATGCCTACTATTTTGGATTATTTGGGCTATTCAAAAGAATTTTTCAGCCTAAGTCCTTCTGCTTTTGATGATAAATCGTTTGCTATTTTTTATTCAAGTGGCACCTACTTGCTTGCTAAAAACGATTTTGTATTGGCTTTTACTCCAAAGTTGAATAGTGCTTTGTACGATACGAAAAACGACAAGAAACTACGCCAAGACGTTTCCTACCTTTACCTAAAAGAAAAAGAAAAAATGGAAGAACTGCTGAAGGCCTTTTTAGAAAATTTTTTCACACACATGACACATAATTCTTGGAAAGCAAAATAGAAAATACCTAATCCGAATAAAGTCCCAAAGATTTTTCCAAAGTTTCCTTTATATCCTCTTTTAAATGAGTAGGGCTGATTACTTTCATATCAGATCCGAAAGAGAGCAACTCCATGATAAAGTCGTAAGTGACATGAATTTTTAATTTCACCCTAACCTCATCATTATTTTCAAAATCAATCTCTTGAGAAGTATGTAAAGGGTAAGTTTTTATGTACTTCCCTTGTAAAGGGGTAAATGAAAGTTCTACCATATCAGGCTCAGCATTATCCATACTGATAATTCCAAATGAATGTATGAATTTTTTATTAATTACAATATCACTATTAGGAGTAAAATTCTGTTTTAGTGTTTCCAATTTTTCTATTCTATCCAATCCATAGGATTTTAGTGTGTTTTCATTTTCTTGCGTTGCAAGCAAGTACCAACGCCCCTTTGACTCCTTTAATGCATAGGGCTGCAATGTTCTTTCAGTGATTTCATCGTCATAAAACTTGAGATAACGTAACTTTATCTTTTGCTTCAATTTGATGGCTTGCAACAATGGGGTGAAATGTTGGGTGCCATGTGGCTTACGCTCTTCAAAAAAAATATAATCAGAAAAATGTTCACTCATTTTCAACGTATTAAAAAGATCAAATGCTTCCATCAGTCGCACATTCGAAATATTTGCCACCTGATCATTGGCTATGTTATATAGCTTTTGATGACGGTTATACTGAATGTCTATTCCATATATGTCTCGTATTTCATCCAAATCTCGCTTAAATGTTCTATTGGAAATGGTCAAGTTTAAATCGCGATCTTCAGATTTGATGGACAAATGCTCACAAATTTCCTTCAGCGTACAAGGACCCTTGCGAACTTTCTCTACAATGGCGTTGTACCTTTCAATAAATCGCTGTTTTGCCATATTAATTTTAATAAGAACAAAATTACAGAAGCACTAAGACAAAATATGTCGTAGTGCTCGATTTTCTAACAAATTTTATTATTGGAAACCTTCATTCCATTTTTGGACATCCATTCGCGCAGCACTTTCTTTTCCAAGGGAGTTGGCTTACGATTGCATTTACCTCTTACCTGATGTATTTGGTTATCGCTAATTTCAATAGTAAGCAGTCTTTTGAAACTGTCATTGATTTTGATTTTTACGCTCCAAATCGTACATAAAAGAAAGGCACATTCATGTAGATAAGAAAAAACACAATGTTTCATTTCAACCGATTCGTCGAAGAGGTTTTTGGCATTGCCGATTTCTTCGAACAAATATTCTTTGCCTCTATGAATCAAAATTTCTCTATTAGGATTTTTGTTCCAATTAAGTTTTAGACTTTCCTCGTTGAGTTGGTATGTTTCCATTTGGTGCCATTGCCAAACTTCAAAACAAATGTCATTTATGTTCTTCCCTTTAATGAAAAAGTCAAGATCATTTTCTTTATACCGCTTATAATCTATATAGTCCAGTACTTCATTTAGACTGATATAGTTATTGTTAATGTGATAAATTTCAGTTTGAAATCTCTTGAGACAACGAAAAGTTTCCTTCCAAAAAGCAAAATCCTCTGCAAATTTCAAGGTATTGTGTTTGTATGTTCGGCTGCTTTGTAAAAAATCAACCAAATATTCTTCATCAGCAAAAACCTTTAGCAGCTTTGCCACCAATATAAAACTAATAAATAAATTTTTATATATCAAAACCGATTCCAAACACTTGTTCTGCATCAACAAAAACGATTCCTTTTTGGAAATAGGCATGGGCAAGTGTGGATAGGTACGAATGTTGTTTCCTTGCAATAAATGCATCATAACCCCTATTTCGGTTGTGTTCAACAATTCCAGATTGGAAGTAAAAAACTTAGGATTTTCGTATTTGACAAAGAGGTAAACAAAAAATTGTTCTAGATTTTCTTCACTTATACTTGTTTCTAAAATAGAAAACGCTTTTTGAACCGAACGCACCTGCATGCCCGGATATCTGGAATACACCAGTGCTATGGTGAGCAATTTTAGAGGTGTTGTCAAATCATCTTTCAAAAAATACAAAGGGCGTAATCTAAAAATTGATTCGAAAAAACTAAATGATATTTCCAACTCGTGGCTTGTTTGGCTTTTGAAAATCTCATTATTACGCGTTGCATGTTCTACTGCTTCTACCAATTGATTGTGAAGCAAAGTTTGCTTGCTTTGGTTGTTATTTAAAAAAACAAGCCACTTACACAGCCTGAGTTGAAGTTCTAGACTTGTAGTGGCTTTTACTTTTTTGAAAAAACTCTTTTGTTTTAACAAGCCCTCTGTTTCGTCAAAAATATTTTTAATATAATGTTCGGATTCTGAATCGGAATACTGAAAACTGTGTGACTCAAAGGCCGATATGTCAAAATCCAATAGCATTTCTTGTTGACAAAAAAATGGGTTCTGTATCTTCCTGATTGTACAATTGTGCCAAGGTCATTGGCCCAGAAACTTTTTTATCCAAACCTTGCTTGTCCAAAATCACTTGTGCTTTCTCGGGGCTCAATTCCTTGAATTCATATTTTGCCCTCAATCTTCCGGGCCGCAACAAGGCTATGTCTAAGTTTTGTATGTCGGTATTGAAAGTACAAATTATTTTAAGGTTCAACACATCGGCTAGCAAGCCATCGGTAAGGTTCAACAAAGTGGAAACCGCCAAATTATTTCCACCGCTATCACGCGACATGATGGTTTCCTCCGCATCTTCTATAATTAAAATACTTCCTTCGTTGTCCTCGAGCATACTGATAAAAACAGGGTCGGCCAAAGATTGGGCCATTCCCGAAGGGATGTACAGTATCTTGACATCTAGAGAATCGATCAAATAACGCAAATAACTGGTTTTGCCTGTGCCTGGCTTGCCGTACAACAACACCAAGCCGCTATTGTCGCTGTTCAAAAACTCCAAATTAGCTTGGTTGAAGGCGTAAAAGTCGTCGTTGTATTGAGAATCTATGTCTATGTCGAAATGCTTGATTGGGTAGGGTGAAAAATCTAAGTGATTCATCTTTTTCACCAACAAATGAATGTTGTTTTTCTTTTCCTCTGTAAACTGAAAAGTCTTTGAAAGTTCGATGAGTTGGGAAGACTCAAACAATACTTCATCAGCATAATAGTAATAGAAAGTGTCAGAATTCAAATCAATCAATTCTTCGGTGTCGAACACGCACATTGAATAAATGTCCCTGTTGGTTCGCCAAGGTTTTGTTTTTTCAATTTTGTAGTGCCGCACGATGTGGTCTGCATGATTACTAATCAAATACTCATACATCTTTGAGGCTTGTATTCCACCAATAATCAATTTATTGGGTATTTTTTTGAAATGCTTTTCAAAAATCAAATAGGCTGAAATTTCAATTTTGCCGGAAGAATAAACAGACTGAATCTTATCAGTTTCAGAATCCTCTTCAAGAGATTCATAATACAATTCCCAATTTTCTTTTTTCAACCGACTTGTACCTATACTATTATTGATACTTTGCACCTCAGATTCCTCGTTTTTTCTTCCCATAACTTTCAAATTTAATGCAAAGAAAAAGAGGGAGTACGCCAAAATGTGTCTTAGTTAAAAAAGGAAATTGGCGCGAGAAATAGAAGTGCAACGGCGCAATTAATTCACCAGCTTATACTGCTTGAAATAGGACTTCAATTTTATTTCAATAACTCCAAGCAAAGCTTCTTTAAAAATATCAATCGACATTTTGGATTGCCCTTTTGTACGGTCAGTGAAAATAATGGTCACTTCTTTTATCTTGAAACCGTATTTCCAAGTTTCAAATTTCATTTCGATTTGGAATGCATACCCAACAAACTTTATTTTGTCTAAGTCGAGTGTTTCCAAAACTTTGCGTCTGTAGCATTTGAAACCTGCCGTAGGGTCGTTTATAGGCATTCCGGTAAGCAACCTTACGTATTTTCCAGCCATATAAGACATCAAGACTCTGCCCATTGGCCAATTCACCACATTTACCCCATTCACATATCGAGAACCAATAGCCAAATCATTGCCCTCCAAGGCACAAGCCTCGTACAATCGTACCAAATCCTCGGGATTGTGCGAAAAATCTGCATCCATTTCGAAAACATAATCATACCCATGTTGCAAGGCATATTTGAAACCCAGAATATAGGCCGTGCCCAATCCTAACTTCCCTGCTCTTTCTTGTAAAAAAAGCCTTTCGGGAAACTCCTTTTGCAAACCTCGCACAATATCGGCAGTACCATCGGGCGAAGCATCGTCAACAATCAATACATGGAAATGAAGCGGCAAACTGAAAACCTTTCGCAAGATGGCTTCCACATTTTCTTTTTCGTTGTAGGTTGGTATAATGACTAACAGCTTGTCCAATTCAATTTTATTTGACGAATCGGTAAATATAATCAGGAAAAAGGAATCACTTGTTTTCTATTGCCACATTGTAGCGTTCTACGGTTTTGCGAGCCAGTTTATTTGTTTTAATGTAAATAGGCACACTGCATGCGGCAAAAACTGCACCAGGTACAGCCAAACTCAAATTAGGCAAGCCAGTATCTTCAACACTGTCGTCAGAAAAAGAGGCTCCTACAAAAATTGCACCTATTCCCAACACCAAAAAACTCAATTTGAATTTCGATTTGTAATCGGCATAAAGTTTGTTTGTTTCGGCTTCGTTCAGTTGTTTGAAGTATTTTTTAAATGCCCAAAGTGTATGCGCTTTGTTCTTGTTCAACACAAAACTTGGCAAAACACCCCCTTTGAATTGTATTTGGTCTAAAGAAAGCACCACCGTTTCTGCTTTTTTCCGATTGAAAAGACCTGTTGTATCGGCCAAAAGCTTGCTAAGGGTGTCTATTCTTCCAGTCTCTTCTTTCAATTCAACTGCCGAAATGTAATCGGGCTTCACCTCCATCCAACGAGATTGCGAAAGATTTTTCAGGCATTGGTTCAGCACAGCCCGTATTCTGCGTTCGTGTGTAGTGTAGATGTCTTTTCCAAACTCGCTCAACGTTTCGGTGTAAGAACTTGCCTCGTATACTTTGCCAAACATCCCTTCATTTTCCCTTAAAAATTGAACAGCCACTCTTGCTTTGCCTTCGCGCATGCCTTTGGCGCGTTCTGTCACCATCAGGCTAACCAAGTTCAAAACCAAAGGCACCTGATTGGTATCTCGTTTTAAATTAGTGTTGAAATAACGTACCAATGCATTGCTTGTGCCACCTTTTAACACATAAACATTTCCTCTTGTATCCTTGTCAAGTACACTCCAGCCTACCTTGGTGGTATCATTCCTATTGTCGAGTACTTTCGAAATGTAGAAGCCTCCTTCTTTCAAATCGATAGGATAATTTTTTAAATCGATATTGATTTTTTGCGCAAAAAGCGAAAAACAAAAGAAAAAAAACAAAAGAAAAAAATATATTTTTTGAGACATAAAAAAACAGTTATTTGAGAAATGCGAATGAACTTACAAAGCTTGTAATTTGCAAGTAGACAAAATTAAAACTTCAAAACGAAATGTTGTTTGGGCTGATTGTTACGAAAAAAAACCAATCCGAAATAAAACAAGTCGACCGAAAGCTTGACCCTTGCCTCTGAACAGATTTCTTTCCAGGCTTTTGCCATTTCACCAGACCAATAAATGTCATGAAAAACAAATACAGTTTGGTGATCGCTTTTTTCCAAACATTGAAAGAAATACCGCATAGTAGGCTCGTATTTGTGATTTCCATCGAAGAAAACCAAACCTACACACGAAATTCCATTCAAAATCCCAGGTAAAGTTTCGTCCATTTTTCCAACAACCGTCTGTATGTGCGAAAAGCCCAATCGGGAAAACCTTGCTTTCGCATGAAACGCAATTTTGTCATTTCCTTCCAGTGTGTAAACGGGGATTTTGTCATCGAAACTTGCCAAATAAGAAGTTGTCACCCCAAAACTAGTGCCCAATTCTATGATGTTTTGCGGTTTCAAATAATGTACAACAGCAGCCAAAAATGCCGCTTGATGGGTGCTAGCCAATGAATATTTGGCTATCTGGCAGACTTTATTTGAGCCACTGATACTACCAGCACCAAATTCAACCATGGATACAGCGTTTTTGTTCTTTAATAGCTTAAGACGTTCTTGCTCAAACTTATCAGAAATAAAATGCGACTTTAATTTGACAGTACGCTGGTAAAAATCAAAAAGGAAAGGCGAATGCAATGAATGTTCGTCTTTCCTTTTAAAAAGATGTAAGATGTAAGATTTGAACTGAAAAAGAAACTGAAAAGCCCCCAACTACTAATTAAGTTTGTAAGGCACAATCATAGTAAATTCAGGGATTTTAACCTGAAACTTTTTACCATCAATGATTCTTTCCATCAAGTATGTGCCAGCCATTTTCCCGATGTTCGTCTTCAGATTACAACCTGAAATGTACTGGTGCGATTGACCTGGTTCTAGTACTGGTTGTTGTCCAACTACTCCTTCTCCTTCCACTTGGCGCATTTCGCCGTTGGAATCAGAGATCATCCAATGCCTTCTGAGCAAGTGAACTGTATAATCGCTACAATTTTCTATAGTGATGTTGTAAGTGAAAACAAAATGAGATTGTACAGGGTTGGAATAATAAGGTTGATATTCAACGGCCACTGTAATTTTCACACCTTCTGTTGTTTCTGTTAGCATGGTGTAGCATTTTGTAAGTTAAACGCCTAAATGTAAGAATTTGTTTATTATTTTGAAATATTTTTAGAAATATTATTGCCAAACCCCTATTATGGATGTAAAGATAGAAGCCTCTTGGAAAAAACACTTAGCGCAGGAGTTTCATAAAAGTTATTTCGCCGACTTGAGTGAATTTGTGAAAACAGAGTACAAAAGCCAAGTGGTGTATCCACCTGGAAAAGAATTATTTGCCGCTTTCGACAAATGCTCATTCCCCAATCTAAAAGTGGTTATTTTGGGACAAGACCCATACCACGGTGCCGGCCAAGCCAACGGGTTATGTTTCTCGGTAAATGAAGGCATAAAACCTCCACCTTCTTTGGTGAATATTTTCAAAGAATTACAGCACGATTTGGGAAAGCCCATGCCAAAATCGGGCAACTTGTCTCGCTGGGCGCAACAAGGTATTTTGTTACTGAATGCCACCCTAACGGTAAGGGCAAATTCGCCTGGCTCTCACCAAAACAGAGGTTGGGAAACATTTACCGACCGAGTAATTGAAATGGTGTCGCAACAAAAAGAAAATGTGGTCTTTATACTTTGGGGTGCTTATGCCAATAAAAAGAAATCGCTGATAGATGAAAATAAACATTTTATCATTTCTTCGCCCCATCCTTCGCCCTTTTCGGCACACAACGGCTTCTTTGGAAGTGGCCCATTTAGCAAAACCAATCTTTATTTAAAAAAACATGGAATGAATGAGATAGAATGGTAGTATATTAACTACTACAAAATTATCTTTGCAACTGTATATATATTTATGGAAAACAACATCAACCTCTCTGCCATCGTGCTGTATTCGCGCAAGGCGCTTAAACCATTTCTAGAAAAATATTTCAAAGGCGACAAGGTGACAGGGCAGGAGATTCTGCTGCTAAGCCCGATAGAGCAAGTTAACCTATTTATTATCCAACAGTTGTTTGCCAAGTGGCAAGAAGAGACTAGCCAACTAAAAAGCCCTTTCTTCGACTATAAAAATGCAAATGTGCAAGAAGCGCTGAAAGCATTTATGTCCAAGCTTTCGCAACATATTTTGGTATCGAAAGAAGATTTAACACCACTTATACTTCAAGCCATTTCAAATGCCATTTTTTATGTGGTGGCACCCGTGCAGTATTTGGAACAAAAATATTTTCAAGCCGATAAAAAATTCAGTACCGAAGACCTGAAAAACATTTTCAAATACTTAAAAGCGCATCCAAAACTTGCCACATACTTGAAAGAACATTCAGAAGAATGGGGCGAAAAGAAAGGTTCCGAATTGATAGCGCTGATAAAAACCGAATTTGGAGAAACCTATAGCGACAGTGCTGTAGAAGACAATTTGGCCCATTTGATGAATGGTGTACTGCCTGTTTCTCCATCCGATTTTCACTATGCCGAACCTTCTAGAAACAAGGTGAATACCCTAGTAGATAATATTCAGTCGGAGCAGTTGACCATAAACGATTTAGTGGCAAAAGAAGAAAAAGACACCCCCATCAATCTTCACACAAAAAACAAAGTTGTGGACATTAGGTCGGCTATGAGCATAAACCAAAAAATCATGTTTGTGAAAGAGCTTTTCAATGGCGACAATGCCGCTTTTGAAAACGCCATGTCTTTAGCCGACAGCTCTGATTCTTACGAAAAAGCTGTCAACCTAATGATCGACCATTATTCTATTCGCTTCAAATGGGAAATTGACAGTGTAGAAGTGAATGAGTTGTTCGATTTGATTGGCAGAAAGTTTTATCCTGAAAACTTTGCGCAAAACGCCGGCTGATAAACACTTAAAAATTCTTCAGTAATATTTCTTTCAACACTGCCTGGCAGGCATAAATGCGGTTTTCGGCTTGCTCCACCACAATTGAATGCTCGCCGTCCAACACTTCATCCGACAATTCTATATTGCGTCGAACTGGCAAACAGTGCATTACTTTAGCATTGTTGGTCATTTTCAGTTTTTCATTTGTCAACATCCAACTACCATCCAAACTAAGCACCTTGCCGTAATCCGAATAACTAGACCAGTTTTTAACATAAACAAAGTCGGCATTTTTCAAGGCCTTTTCCTGGTCGTAAATAATGGGAGTAGCGCCTGTGAATTTTTTGTCAAGTTCGTACCCTTTTGGATGGGTAATGACAAAATCAACATCGCCTTGCAGCATCCATTCAGAAAACGAATTGGCTACTGCCTGTGGCAAAGGCTTAATGTGTGGGGCCCAACTCAGCACCACTTTTGGCCTTTCCTTTGTTTTGTACTCTTCGATAGTGATAAGGTCGGCAAAAGATTGTAGCGGATGCAAAGTAGCACTCTCTAAACTTACAATTGGCACTTTGGCATATTTTACAAACTTTTGAAAAAAATCTTCCGAATAATCTTCCTGCTTGTCGACCAATTTTGGAAAAGAACGAATGCCAATGATTTCACAATAACGCCCCATCACGGCTGCAGCATCTTTGATGTGCTCTACAGTATTTTGGTTCATGACAATTCCTTCCTGCGTCTCCAGAGCCCACCCTTCTTTGTCCATATTCATCACCATCACGTTCAAACCCAAATTGTTGGCGGCACGCTGTGTACTAAGGCGAGTACGCGTGCTTGGATTCATAAAAACAAGTCCAATAGTCTTGTTTTTGCCCAAGTGTGTATGCTCGAAAGGCTTCTTCTTGATTTTCAAAGCTTTTTTCAACAGCTTTTGAACATCTTTCACATCATCGACCGAAAGGAAGTTTTTCATCTTCTAGTATTGAATAATCAGTTTCGCAATATCTTAAAAAAATACAAGCTATTACACCCTCCTAATCAGAAAATTAGAAGCCATTGCTGCGACAATGGCCGTACATTTTCTTGACTTTTCTTAGCATTTTCATTTTGTTAGCATTCTATTTTAAAAAATTGAGCGTAATTTTAACTCCAACTATTATTCATCATTCATTTATGAAAAAGTTTTGGCTTTCTTTCTCTCTTTTTCTCTTCACTTTCTTTTCCATTGCGCAAAACAGCAACCCAATCGTCGTGATTAGGGGCAGCGAAGCTGGTTTACGCATTATGACAAAACTTCGCGAAGCCTATGTGAGCAAATACAAAGATAGAATGATAGATTTGGCAGGCTTTGGAAGCACCATGGGTATCGTGTATTTGAAAGACGGACAAACCGATATTGCTGTGACTTCAAGAAAAATGACCGACGAAGAACTTGCTGAATTTCAACACGATAATATAAACCTTGCAGAAATTCAATTTGCTAAAGAAGCCTTTACCGTTGTTGTCAACAAAGCCAATCCCATTACAAAACTGACAAAAAAACAGGTGGGGAATATATTCGCAGGCTACATAACCAATTGGAAAGAAGTAGGAGGCAACGATGCACCCATACGCGTGTACATTCGCTCTAATACCTCGGGTTGTTACCTTGGGTTCAAAGATTTGTTTCTTGAAAACATGAATTACACTTCGCGGGCTATGATGCTAGGCACAAATGCGCAATTGAAAGCCAATGTGGCTAAAAATGTAAACTCAATCGCCTATCTCGGTTTTGGCAGTGTGGACAAAAACACCAAAATGCTAAAAATTTCAGTTAATGATATTGACTATTACTCTCCTACTGCCGAAAACATCGCCAATCTAACTTACCCAATTTACCGCACCTACTATTTCTATTACCGCAAGAAAGATGAGGAAAAATTGAAGCATTTTATCGATTTTGTAAGTTCAGATGTCGGTAAAGCCATTATTGCCAAAAACGACCACATGCCAATTGATTAGTTTTAATCATTTTTTCATATTTTGACCATAAAACTATCCTTAGAGCTACCAAACTCCTCTGATTTGTTTTTGAAATATATTTTAGTAGCTAAAAAAATCTGCATTCAATGTTTTTTTTAATGTCAAAGTGTTATGTTTGTTAAAGATAATAATGGATACAAAAACAGACTATTGTTTAAAATAGCTATGTTTGTATAAATTATGAAAATATATTTATTATTTAGTAGTCGTAATTTAATCAGTGCTTTATGAATATTTTCGTCGCAAATTTGAATTTCAAGGTTACAAACGACAGTTTAAAAGAGTTGTTTGAAAGCTATGGAGAAGTAAGTTCTGCCAAAGTGGTAATGGACAAGGCTTCTGGCCGTTCGAAAGGTTTTGGTTTCGTGGAAATGCCCAATGATTCTGAG
>JBIKRJ010000249.1:0-3143 GCA_044349205.1 Cytophagales bacterium
TTTTCGCCTTTGTTGGTGTTCTTCACCAACAAACAATTTTCTAGTTTTGCCAAATGACGGAACATTACCCCTAGTTTTTTACGGCTACCATCTTGGAGTGGAAGCCCTTGTTGAAACCATACAAGTATTAGGAAGTGGTTGTGGAAAGTCTAAGCTACTTGGCGAAGGAAAAACGGGCGAGAATATATTCTGCTTCGTTTTGTGAGAAACAGGATAGCCGATGGGGTTTCTTATCTCATTATTTTGGCGAGTGAATGGGTTTGTTGGTGAAGAACACCAAGAAAAGGCGGAAACCTGCAACTCTAAACTCTAAACTACGAACTCCAAACTCTAAACTTCAAACTTTCACCACCTTGTTCCTCAAATAAAAATCGGCCAATACTAAAGCGGCCATGGCTTCTACAATAGGAACGGCACGTGGTACCACGCAAGGGTCGTGGCGGCCTTTGCCACTTACGGTGATTTCTTCTCCTGCTTCGTTTAGGCTGGGTTGGTCGGTCATGATGGTGGCCACAGGCTTGAAGGCAACTCTGAAATAGATGTCTTCGCCGTTGCTAATGCCCCCTTGTATGCCGCCCGAATGGTTGGTGAGTGTTTTTACTTTTTCTCCCTCTCTTACAAAAATGTCGTTGTGTTGCGAGCCGTTCATGGCTACGCCATCGAAGCCGCTACCGTATTCGAAACCTTTTACGGCATTGATACTTAGCATGGCTTTGCCCAGTTCGGCATGCAACTTGTCGAATACTGGTTCGCCAAGCCCTGCCGGGCATCCTGTAACCACACAGCTCACCACGCCACCCACTGTATCGCGGTTTTTACGCGTGTCGTCTATGAAATGAATCATTTTTTCAGCCAACTCAGGGTCGGGGCAGCGGACGATGTTTTTTTCGGCCTCTAGCAAGTTTAGCTCCTGATAGGGTTTTTCCATTTTTAAAGTGCCTACCTGCGACACATAGGCCTGTACATGCACCCCTATTTTTTCGAGCAAGGTTTTGGCGATAGCTCCAGCCGCTACTCTGGCCAACGTTTCGCGCGCAGAACTACGGCCACCACCGCGATAGTCGCGCAGACCGTATTTTTCAGAATAGGTATAGTCGGCGTGGGAAGGGCGAAAAGAAGTGGCAATATGTGAATAATCTTTGCTGCGTTGGTCTTCGTTCCACACCAGCATGGCAATAGGCGAGCCCGTGGCCTTGCCTTCGAACACTCCCGACACAATTTGAACGACATCGCCTTCTTGCCTTTGGGTGACAATGTGCGACTGCCCAGGCCTTCTGCGGTCCAAATCCAACTGTATTTTGGCCTCGTCTATTTCCAAGCCAGCGGGGCATCCTTCTAGCACCACTCCCACGGCTTTGCCATGCGATTCGCCAAACGTGCTTATCTTAAAAATCTTTCCGTAGGTGCTGCTCATTTTGTGTATTTCTTTTTCAAAGGGCGTAAAACAATAAATCCTGTGGCTATCAGCATTACCAAAAGTAACAAGTTGGCCACAAGTTTTACATACGAAGTGTAATAATTGAAGCTGAAGCTGTTTTTTTCTTTTTCGATAAGGCGGTAAAAGCCATCGTATTCGTTGGCTTGAATCGTGGCATTTTTCTGACTTTCTCCTTTTATTTTCAGTTTCAAGGTCGATTTCAGGGTGTCGTATTTTTCTCTGACCGGATCGAAATAGGGTATTTGCACAAAATCGCCGAATCGGAATTCGCCTGGCTCGCGCGGAATAACGGGATAGCTGAACATTTTCGTTCCGGTTACTTTGTTATTGCTACGGCTTATCGACTGCCTTATTTCGGGTGTGTAGAATTCGAAGAAATTGTTTTCGGGGATGGTGGGTGCCGACAAGGAAGAAAAATTTGTTTCGCCTGCGACCATGAAATTGTGGGTGAAGCTTTTACCTGCCACCAAATTTTTGCCTTTGATATCTTCTTGCAAAGTCAAGACTCCCACGGGTATTGTTTCACGCAAAGGGTGGGGGGGCAATTCTTTTACTTTCACTTCCAATGCTTGCGAGGTGTATATTTTTCGGCTTTCCTGCAGGTTGTTGCCAAAAAAGGTGGGGTTTTTGGCTTCTTTGTATTTTATCATTTCAAGGTCAACGGCAGGAATGCGTATCGTTTGGGTGTTGAGCGGATACATCATGGCCTGAAATACTTTGAAGCGGTTGTACATTTTTCCCTCAATATTTACCTGCTCTGGCACAATCTCGTGTATTTCAAAATTTTCTTCCCAACAGTTGCTTGGTTTTATCTTCTTGAATATTTCGCTCAGTTGTTGTGAAAGGTTGCTCGGGAATTGCAATTGCGCCCTGTTGTTTTGGCTTATGTAAAAGGAGGCCATAATCAAAAATCCTTCTCCCCTGTACACCGATTTTTTGTCGGTCTGAACCATGAAAAAAGCCTCATCTTGTACGTCCACATATTCTTTTGGTGTATTTCGTCGGCCACCATAAAAATCTTCGAATGGGTCGAAATCATCGTCAAAAAAACCTCTTCTTTGTGCTTGTACCGGAGCGCCAACAGTAATCGTAATGCCTTGGGAACTCACCTCCTTGCCATTTATTTTCATTTTGAAAGGCTTCAGCACAAACTTGCCCTCTTTTTCTGCCACATAATTTTGTACAATGCTGGAAGTGGAGCTCATATTCCCGTTTACAATGTTGGTCGATGACATGGACGAAGTGCCTCGCTTTTGAAAACCAGGTATGTCGGGAAAACTGGAATAATTTTTCACTTGGTCGTTGGCCACCGTAATGGTGATGGTGAAAGCTTGATTTAACCCTATGTTGTTGTTGCCCAACGAAATACTCTCGTTTTGTGCAAAACTGCTTAGGGCTGAAAAAAGAAAAAAGAGAATGGCAGAAAGTTGTTTCATGGATTAGAAAACAATTGCAAGCGCAATTTACGCACAAAAACGAACTGAATACAGCATTTGTACAAAGGGCGTACAGTCCGAAAGTAAATTTCCAACTTTGATGTGCCGGTTGGTATTTCTATTTTTGGCAACCAATGCACCTATCCGACATTCAAGGCAAACCGCTTTTTTACCATCCTTTTCCACTTCAAGGCGAAATTGCCTTGGCAGAAGAAGAGTCGCGCCATTGCGTACTCAGTCTTCGTTTCAAAGAAGGCCAAGAATTGTAT
>JBIKRJ010000250.1:0-3142 GCA_044349205.1 Cytophagales bacterium
CAGCCTTGCAAGGCACTGGAGTACCTGTGATTGCCGATGGCGGTATCCGTTTTTCGGGCGACATAGTGAAAGCCATAGCCGGTGGTGCCAGTACAGTCATGTTGGGATCACTTTTGGCTGGGACCGAAGAAGCACCTGGCGAAGTGGTCATTTTTGAAGGGCGCAAGTTCAAGACTTATCGTGGGATGGGTTCACTGGAGGCCATGGAAGATGGTTCGAAAGACCGTTATTTCCAAGATGCAGAAGACGATGTAAAAAAATTGGTACCAGAAGGGATTGTGGGGCGAGTGCCTTTCAAAGGGCGCGCCAACGAGATTGTGTACCAAATGATAGGCGGACTAAAAGCGGGTATGGGTTACTGCGGTGCCAAGGACATTGCCTCCTTGCAAACAGCCAAGTTTGTGAAAATCACCACGGCTGGCGTAAAAGAAAGCCATCCGCATGACGTTCAGATAACTAAGGAAGCACCGAATTACAGTAGGTAAACATTATCCGATAAGCAGAGTGTAGTAGCATCCTTTTTTAAGGAAATAGATTTTGGTTTTCCTGACAATCACACCATGTTAGGCAATATCAGCTGATATTCTTTCAAAGGATGACCGCGTAAGCATCTGCTTGTGCCTTTATCATTATTCTTTGAATTTGTACCCTAAGCCTGCCGAAGGGTGCGCTTCGACAAGCTCAGCGGCCGTGCTTGGATTGGAAAAGAAAAAACTCAACGAGCACTTACATTGTCACATTCATTCGCTCTTCGAGGTAGAAGAGTTTGAACGAGTTGCCAAATGGGCAAAGTTCTATGTTCATTCTGATTTTGTAAGTACCGTAAAGCTTGCAGAAAATCTTGTAAAAACCTGCAGGTTGTTCAGCACTTGCATCAGACACTTTCTTGTAAGATACATACACGGTTTCGGCCATATTCACCTTGTTTAGTGCAGCATTACGCAACAGTTCGTCGTAGTTGCGCGAGATACGAAAGGTTTTGTCCTCGATAAATTTAGAGAACTCCTCCTTGGTCATTGTTTTCCCACCCAAGGCTTTTTGACCTTCGGTATACACCTCGTAGTCGGCTACTTGCAAAGCCAATTTTTCGAGGATCTCTTTTTTATTTCCTTTTTGCAGGGCTTCGTACACTTTTTTTACAAATTCTTCTTCGGCGGCGTTTTGGGCCATGGTAAAGTGTGCTAGAAATAAACTGGTGGCAATAAATAGAACAACTTTTTTCATTGTATTAAGTAATTTAAACATTTAATTCATCGACATACACCCGCAAAACCTCTGCCACTCCCCAAGCCTGTGCAATGCATCCTTTGGGGTAAAATGGTTCAGTACCGTCAAATATTTCAGATACTGTGCCAATGCCGGCTTCGCTAAGGTGTTTTTCAAAAGCGTGCATTATTTTTCGCACTTGGGTTTTTCCTGCCTCGCCCTCTACTTTTATTTTGGCACTCATGTAGGGGCCAAGCAACCAAGACCAAACTGTACCTTGGTGGTAGGCACTGTCGCGTGCAAAACTGTCGCCAGCATAAAATGGCTTGAAATGGTAATTGAGTGGAGAAAGGCTACGCAAACCCACTGGGGTGAGTAGCAGTTCTTCTACTTCCTTCAAAATATTTTTGGCCGTTTTTTTACTTACCAACTCGAAAGGCAGTGAAATAGCCAATACTTGGTTTGGTCTTATACTGCTGTCTTTGTAAGGACCTTTGATAACATCGTAAAGTGTGCCCGAAATATCATTCAGAAACTCTCGGTTGAAGGATTTGTGTACTTGGGCTGCTTTGTCTTTATACAATTTTTCATCTTTTCCTGCCAGCTTGGCAAATTCCTGCATGATCATCAGGGCATTGTACCACAGGGCATTGATTTCCACTGCTTTTCCTTCACGTGGGGTCACTACCCAATCGCCTATTTTGGCGTCCATCCAAGTGAGTTGCACACCGTGTTCGCCTGCGCTCAAAAGTCCATCGGTATCGACTTTTATACCGTAGTGTGTGCCTTTCAAATGCCATTCGATCGCTTCTTGAAAGAGCGGAAAAATTTCCTTGACAATAAAATCTTTGTCTTCGGTGCTTTTAAAATACAAGTAAGCGGCAATGATGTACCAAAGAGTAGCATCTACGGTGTTGTATTCGGGTTCTTCGCCTGCATCGGGGAAGCGGTTTGGAATCATGCCTTGGTTCATGTAATGTCCAAAAGCCCTCAATATTTCTTTGGCGTCTTCGTACCTGCCTGTGGAAAGACACAGTCCAGGAAGGGCAATCATAGTGTCGCGTCCCCAGTCTGAAAACCAATGATACCCTGCTATAATGGTTTTTTGGTTTTTACCGCGTTTTACCACAAACTGGTCGGCTGCCAAGGCAAGGGTGGAAGCAAACTGGTCTTTTACTTTGAGCAAAGACACTATTTTTTCTCGGCGCTGTTTTTCAGCCACATATAGTTTTTCAGCGTCTTTTTTCTTGGGGTCTTCGGTAGAAACGATGACCGAAAGAACATCGCCCTTTTTTAGCCTCAAGAAGAAATCGCCATGTGTGAAAAGATCTTCCTCCGATTCCATTCCACGGTCTATTTCGCCTTGGTACACATAGCCTTTATACCAGTCGGGTTGGGGCGAAAAGAGCGCACCAGGCACGGCGATATGAAGCGATGGAATACCCTCGAAAGGTGTGATTTTTAAAATGTCTTTTTCAAAAAGAAAGCCACGCTGTATGCTGTCGTTGGCCCGCATAATGCTGTGATAATCGCGAAAGGCAACAAAGGGCTTCAGTTTGAAAGTAAATTCCTTCTTGGCTTTTTTTACCTCGTATCGTATAATTGTAGTGTTTTCGCCTTGTGGCATGAAAATAGTTTTGACTAGTTCTATTTCGCCAGTTCGGTAAGTAAACGCAGTAAAAAAACCTTTTTCAAAAGCAGTCAGGTATTGGAAGCCTTTAGGGTGTATGTTGCCCTGAAATTGGTTGCAATCCAATTCGTAGGCGGTATCTTCGGTAATCACCGTTTCTACCAATTTCGAAAGCAGCACCATGCGACCCACTGGAGGTTGTAGGGCGGCGACCAGTAGGCCGTGATATTTGCGCGTATTTGCTCCGCTTATGCTGCTGCTGGCATATCCACCTATGCCATTGGTTTCTAACCATTCGCGCGCGGC
>JBIKRJ010000251.1:0-3120 GCA_044349205.1 Cytophagales bacterium
TACACGCCTATTACCGACTTTAACATTTTGCTGATTTTATTTTAGTTAAAAACATACATGACAAGTGTTTACTTATTTAAATTGATTTCAAAAAGGGAACAAACCGCAGTTTGTTCCCTCATGAAATTGTTTGGTCTAGTATACGTTTCGCCCCATTGCGAAAGAACAGGGCTGCGCAGGGTTGTACGGGTATTGAAACAAAAGTAGAAAAGCGATCTAGTAGTTTTTGTACAATTTTATTTCAATAATTTACATTTATTACAGATACACACCGTGTCGAATTCAAATGACACAATTCAATAAATGCTATTGGGCAACATAAGCAAAAAAGGCAAAGCCTTGGAGTAGTTCAACAAGTCATAGCAGTCGCCCAAAGCCCGCAGACTGCTGTAGTAGGTTTGCTGTTGCAAATAGTAATTTTTTTCACTTTGAATAAACCATGCTTTTGGCCCCAACTTTTGGGCTAAAAACCACTTTTCAAGCAAGCGCGCAACTCTTCCGTTGAAATCGACCCAAGGATGTATTTTAACCAACAACAAATGTAAAATTGAAGCAAAGTAAAAAACTTGGTTAATGTCTAGTTCTGCTTCCAACAACAAGTCTAGGTCGTGAAAAAACTTGTCAAGTTCTTCGTTAAGCAATTCGAAAGGGGCTGCCTCATATTCAAGTTTGCCATTTGGAGACCACAGACGCATGTCATCGCTCCTACTGCTACATTGCGAATAACCGCTCATCAACTGATAAGCCCATTCGAGATTTCTTTTGCAAAGCTTATTATTGTTGGCAAACAAATATGCCTCATACAATCGATCTAATATCAAAAAAGACCCTTTTACTGCCTTGGAATTGACCTCTTTGTGGTACAGATAATTATCTATATCAACTTCTTTGCCCGCAATTTTACTAGAGTAAATACTGGCTATCGCCAAATAATACGAAAACACAGCATTCGATCTTTCCGCGTCTTGTAAGGAATCGAACGCTTTTTGCAAATCGACTGGTACATACAGGGAAAATTCTTCGAACAACTGTAAAGGAATTATTTCCAAGCCCATTGTCGAATAAGTTCTGAACTCTTCGTCCAATTTCCGACTGGTGTAAACCCTTTGTCTAGTATGTACAATATTTCTCATTTCTTGACTTCCGATTTGGCTGATTCGTGCATGTAGCACCTTGTAAAACATAACAAAGATGGCCTTGGCCAAAAAGAAACATTTACACATCTGCCAGCAGTATTTACATATATTACAGCTAATGAAAGGAGAAACAAAAAAAGATGAAATAGTGAAGCCTAAATGGAAATAATAGAATAAGTTTTAATCTGTAAATAGTATAAATATTTACCATTAAAATATAAAATATATGGATGCCTATTCATAAATATTTGCACTTCAATTTCCTACTCTTGTACGGATTATGATAAAAAACAGACAGCTAAACCAAACTCAGACAAAAGAAACTAGCAAACCAATTTGCATTACAGAACGCGAGCCCCCCCCCCCAAAAAAAACATATTAACTAGATAAAAATTGTACAAAAAAAAGGTATAGAAAAAAAATAATTTTAAATACAAAAGCAACGGTTTGAAAGTTTTATGAGTCTTAGTAATGTAAACAATCTTAAAAAATGCGAAAAAGCGTTAATTAAGATTAAAAAGGCTTAACATCTCTAATAAAACAAACATTAACAATGGACAAAAGAAATGAAAAAAAAGCCGAAGATCCGTTTTTCGCCAATATGAGCGAAACGAAATTGTTAAACTTTTTAAAGATAGCAAGAGGCATGCTCGACGACCCCAGACAAGAAGCCGTTGTGAAAAACATGCAGAAGGATGGTTCTCTTTCGGCATTCAAAAAAAAGTTAGATGATATGATGGAAAAACTTGAATTAGAATCGGTGGCAATGACTGAATTTTAATGCCAAAAAACAACAATAACAGATAAATGGGATTGTTATAAAATATGTAAATTATATAAATATTTTAAATAAATGTGCAATATTTCTTAATTTTAAATAAGTTAATTTTACAATTATTGTTTAATTTAAACCACAATATCTTGAAACTTTACATTAAATACATGGTAAGCAGCCGTTGCAAGGCTGTGGTAAAGGAAGAACTACGGAAGATGGGTCTTCACTTTATATTGGTAGATATGGGGGAAGTAGATGTGATGGAAAATCTAACTACTGAACAAAGGGAGCAATTGAAAAAAGGGCTCCAAAACTATGGCTTAGAACTGATGGACGACAAGCGTTCGGTTTTGATTGAAAAAATCAAAAACATCATCATAGACATGGTTCACCACTCCAACGAGCTGCCCAAAGTAAATTACTCTACCTTTATCAGCGAGAAACTTGGATACGATTACACCTATCTTTCCAATGTATTTTCAGAAGTAAAAGGCATTACTATTCAGCATTTTATCATCAACCACCGAATAGAAAAGGTAAAAGAATTGCTTTTATACGACGAACTGAATTTGTCGGAAATTTCCTATAAATTGCAATACAGTAGCGTGGCCCATCTCTCGGGGCAATTCAAAAAAGTAACTGGCTATACACCCTCCCATTTCAAACAGATGACGGGCAGGGGGCGTATCCCGATAGAAGAAATTTAGAAATAGTTTTACATTATGGAGTTTGACAGAAACGACTCACAATACTCTAGAAATTTGCTAGAGGCTAGTGTGGATCCCCTCATTACGTTAAATACTGAGGGAAAAATTACAGATATGAATAGGGCTTTTACCCACATAACGGGTAAAAACAGGGTAGATTTGACCTATACCGACTTCAAAACCTACTTCAGCGAACCCGAAAAAGCCGAAGACCTTTTCAAGGAAGTTTTCGACAAAAAAACGATCATCGATTTTCCGCTCATGATGGAAAATGGCAAAACAACCGATTTGCTATTCAATGGTTCTGTATTTCTAGACCAACAATCTAATGTAGTGGGTGCCGTATTGGTTGGCAGAGACATCAGCGAACTGAAAAAAATTCAGAATGAGCTAATTGAGGCAAAACTTTTGGCCGAAACCATTGCCAAAGAAACCGAAAAAGCCAAACACAAAGCAGAAGAGGCTGTAAGGGTAAAACAACAGTTTTTGTCGAACATGAGCC
>JBIKRJ010000252.1:0-3068 GCA_044349205.1 Cytophagales bacterium
AACCAAAAAATATTAGCGAGGACGCGTTAGATTATCTACAATCACTTCCGTGGTCTGGCAATGTTCGAGAACTTCGAAATGTAACCGAACGTTTGACGATATTGGGTCAGGATACCATTTCTTTGGACGATGTAAAAAAATATGCACGATAATTTTGCATAAATTTTGTACTAATCTAACAAATAGTATAAATAAAACTATATTTGGCACGATAATGTAAGTAAGTTAAATGCGTATGATGAAGAAAATAGCTAGTACGTTCGTTCTTTTAAACATTGCTTTTCTAGTCTTGGCACAGGAAGATGTGCTTAAAAATGTAAAAGCTGGATTCAAAAGTGGCAATGCTATGGTAGTTTCCAGTCATTTGAGCACACGAGTGGAGTTGGCACTGGAAAGCGATAAAAAAATACTTCGGAAAGAAAAAGCCGAGCAAGTATTGCAAGACTTTTTCCTAGTAAACAAGCCGAAAGACTTTCAACTGCTACATCAAGGAGCATCGAAAGAAGGTTTAAAGTTTTACATAGGCGAATACATTTCTGTAAGTGGAACATATCGGGTACTGATATACCTGAGACACTCCCTGATAGAAAAAATAGATATAAGTAAGGAATAATGTTTTTGGTTTAAGTTTAGTGTTTAATGTTTAACACAAAAAAGCCCCGGCAGTGTCGGGGCTTTTTGTTTTGTTGCGGTCTATTTTTCATTTAGGAATTGTGCAACATCTTACTAAACAATGCATAGTTTCGTAAAACGCCAACTACATGAGCAGCCACAAGTTTCGACGAAGAAAAACCAGGTAAAATTCTTCCTAAAAACATTGAATTTCTTCCTTGATACGGCTGTGCAATGTCTTCTCCCCATCTGTCAAGTTTCCAATATGGTACTAATTCGACAAAAGCAGCAGCCATAGCGGTGGGCAATAGCATATGCGAACCATGCACGCCTACAATAACATGTGTTTCGGCATAGCATTTCACCCATTCCTTTTCAGTAGCTTCCGAGAAAGTATTCTTTCTTAAATCGTTTAGCAAACGAGGAGGATTTGAATTAGTACCAAGTCCGACTAGGCAAAATTGACTATTTGGTATCTTTTCACTTATTCTTTTGGCCAATTTTCCAAATCGTAGCATTTGAAGCCAAGCAAAAAATGGGACAAGCAATTTGGAAAAACCGTATTTGACCGATGCCAAGTAGCAGATTTCTTCTACATAACTTTTGTGCCAAAATCGGTCTTCACGCCAAATGAATGTAATTTTAGGCGGTAATACATAAAAATTTTTTAAATCAAAAGGAGCGATTTTAGTAAACTTCTCAATGTTGATTGAAGAAGCATTGGGCTGAACATGGGCATTACTCAAACCTGCTTCATGAAAGCGTGGCAATTGTGATTTGACAAAGGCATCTAAATTGACTATTCGATTTTTCAAGTCTTTCATGGGAAGGTTTAAAGCCCATACCTCCGCAACACCATCTAGAATCAACCATTTGAAATTACTTGGAATCAATACTATTAAACCCCAATCAGAATCGTTTTCCAAGTGTTTTTGGGCATTTAACAATTTATGGAATACATGCCCCCAGCAATCGTCTAAACAGTTCAAAAACAATGCTTTGCTTGTTTTGCGATGAGGTAAAACTTCTATTTCTGCTTCTACAAAAGCAGCATCTGAAAGCATGGATTGAATGAGAGGTTTGGCCATCCACACCTCCGATTCGGGCAAAAACTTGGTAATTTTTCCATCGTACGAAAAAGAAACGGGGAAAAAAGCTGCGTGTCCTATCGCAACGGTATGGTAATAAGCGATATCACAACAGGTACACTGCATTTCGGCCAAAATATGCTGACCTTGAAAAAGCAAACTGCTTGCAGTGCTCAATTTGCAGCCACAAGCAGGGCAAGGATATAGGGCATACTCAATTTGTGGATGAATCTTCAGCAATTGGCGATAGAAAAATTAATTTCAGGCGAAAATATAAACCTTATTTTTGTGGCAATCTATATTTTAAGATGCTCAAAAAACTGCATTTTTGTGTTTTTGCCTTTCTTTTCGCATTCCTTTCTGTTCAGGCGCAATCTTCTTTAGCGCCCACTCCTGAAAAATATTCCAAGTACCTTTCTGTGACTCCCAACTACGGAATGGTGTGGAAACACCACAAATATTTGGATAGTATATTGCCCAATGCAAACCCAAGAGGATTGGAAATAAACATAGGATGGCAAACCACAGGTCGCAAATCTTGGCAGCAAGTACAAAACTATCCACGATGGGGCATTCAGTTTATGCTGTACAATTTGAACAATGCAAAATTATATGGGTATGCGCTTTTTGTCACCCCTCATCTAGACTTGTTTTTATTGAAACGCCCCAAACACGAATTGTACCTCAAAATTGGCACTGGCATTGCTTTCATGAGCAAATTTTACAATGCCCATTCAAATCCAAACAACTTGCTCGTGAGCATGCCAGTAAGTGCATCGGGCTTTTTCAGCATGTCGTACCGCTACCGAATGACAGAAAAATGGGCGATGCTTTTTGCACTGAATTTCAATCACGCTTCAAACGGTTCTATGCACCAACCCAATTTGGGTATCAATATTCCAGCTTTAGGCATTGGGGCGCATTACACTTTTCATCCCGAAAGGATTAAAATTATCAAAAATGACTTGCCACCTTTCGAAAAAAAATGGTCTTTCAATGCCAATCTCTCTTTTTCTACGAAACAGTCTTCAAGCGAACCATTGAACGATGTAAATTACATGGCCTACACGCTGAGTACGTATGTTAACAAACGATTTACTCGAAAAAGTATCGGACTGATAGGTTTGGATGCTTGCTTGGACGAGTCATTACGCTACGATTTGCGCGATAACCCCGATTATTTACGCGACAAATACCCTATTAACCGTTTTGCCCTGACGACTGGCTACGAGTTTGTTCTCACCGAAAAAACCCATGTTTTGATCCAAAATGCTTTTTATTTGTACGACCCATATAAGTTAGATATTCCTGTATATCAGCGTTATGGATTCAAATACTTGCCCATCGAACATTTGTATTTGAATCCAT